>NZ_JACAOX010000041.1:16376-84867 GCF_013386015.1 Pseudomonas sp. B6001 | reverse complement strand
GATTTTGCTCTTCAACACTCACACACACCAAACAGCGCCCCCCCATTGGCCAAACCAGTCAACCAAGTTGAAAGCTTTGACCATTGCCCACCTACCGCTCTAGAGCGACTATTTCACCGGTCTACGTACCCATCCTGAAAATAAAAAACACACAGGGATTTGAAGCGATGCGTGATTACTCGGCTGCCACCACCCAGTTCAACTACCAACACACCGTCGACGCTGCCTTGTCGGGCAACCTGCAGGCCCTCAACGCCTGCGTCGAATGCTGCGACCGCCACGCATTACCTGGCCGCATCGCACTGTTCTGGGAGGGCAAGGACGGCCGCAGCGCCACCGTCACCTTCACCCAACTGCAAGACCAGGCCGCACGCTTCGCCAACTTCCTCCTGGCCCAGGGCGTCAATCGCGGCGACAAGGTGGCAGGCCTCCTGCCACGCACCGCCGAGCTGCTGGTGGTCGTCCTCGCCACCTGGCGCATCGGCGCGGTCTATCAGCCGCTGTTCACCGCCTTCGGCCCCAAGGCCATCGAACACCGCCTGAACAGCTCCGGCGCCGCGCTGGTGGTGACCGATGCAGTAAACCGTCCCAAACTGACGGAAGTGGCCGACTGCCCGACCATCGTCACCGTCGCCGGCCCCAACGGCGAAGGCATCGTGCGCGGCGATTTCAGCTTCTGGGCCGAGTTGCCCAACTATGTCAACCTCTGCGAACCCGTATTGCTGGGCGCCGACGATCCGTTCCTGCTGATGTTCACCTCAGGCACCACCGGCCCGTCGAAAGCCCTGGCCGTGCCGCTCAAGGCAATCGTCGCGTTCCAGAGCTACACCCGCGACGCCGTCGACCTGCGCCCCGAAGACGCATTCTGGAACGTCGCCGACCCGGGCTGGGCCTACGGCATCTATTTCGGCGTGACCGGCCCCTTGTCCATGGGCCACCCGATCACCTTCTACGATGGCCCGTTCACCCTCGAAAGCACGTGCCGTGTCATCAACAAATACGGGATTACCAACCTCACCGGTTCGCCCACCGCCTACCGCCTGCTGATCGCCGGGGGCGAGCAGTTCGCCAAGTCGATCAAGGGCAAGCTGCGTATTGTCAGCAGTGCCGGCGAGCCGCTGAACCCGGAAGTGATCCGCTGGTTCGCCGATAACCTCGGCGTGACCATCCACGACCACTACGGCCAGACCGAGCTGGGCATGGTGCTGTGCAATCACCATGGCCTGGAGCATCCGGTGCACGTCGGCTCCGCGGGCTTTGCCTCGCCGGGCCATCGCATTGTGGTGCTGGACGACAACCATCAGGAGTTGCCCGCCGGCCAGCCAGGCATCCTGGCTATCGACCGCGAGCAATCGCCGATGTGCTGGTTTGCCGGTTATGACGGCGTCAAGACCAAGGCTTTCGTCGGCAAGTACTACCTCAGCGGCGATACGGTGGAGCTGAACCCCGATGGCAGCATCAGCTTTGTCGGGCGCAGCGACGATGTGATTACCACCTCCGGCTATCGCGTGGGGCCGTTCGACGTAGAGAGCGCCTTGATCGAGCATCCGGCCGTGGTGGAGGCCGCCGTAGTGGGCAAGCCATGCCCGGAACGCACCGAGATCGTCAAGGCGTTTGTGGTGCTCAGCGAGCAGTACCGCGCCGAGCCGGCCCTGGCCGAAGAGCTGCGCCAGCACGTGCGCAAGCGCCTGGCCGCTCACTCGTACCCGCGGGAAATCGAATTTGTCAGCGAGCTGCCCAAGACCCCGAGCGGCAAGCTGCAACGCTTCATTTTGCGTAATCAGGAAATTGCCAAGGCCCAGGCGGCCACGGCGTGACCCATTCTTCAAGGAAACAATGATGCAGATTGAGAACAAGGTTTTTCTGGTCAGCGGTGGCGCTTCAGGCCTCGGCGCGGCAACCGCCGAGATGCTCGTGGCGGCCGGAGCCAAGGTGATGCTGGTGGACCTGAACGCCGACGCAGTGGCCGCCCAGGCGCAAAAGCTCGGCGCGCAGGCCCGCAGCGCGGTCGCCGATATCAGCCAGGAAGCCGCTGCCGAAGCGGCGGTACAGGCCACCGTCGCCGCCTTTGGCGGTTTGCATGGGTTGGTCAACTGTGCCGGTGTGGTGCGGGGCGAGAAAATCCTCGGCAAAAATGGCCCGCACGTGCTGGCCAACTTCGCCCAGGTGATCAACGTCAACCTGATCGGCAGTTTCAACCTGCTGCGCCTGGCTGCAGCGGCTATCGCTGAAACCGAGGCGAATGCCGATGGCGAGCGCGGTGTGATCATCAATACCGCTTCAGTGGCAGCGTTTGACGGCCAGATCGGCCAGGCGGCCTATGCCGCTTCCAAGGGCGCGATTGCCAGCCTGACCCTGCCGGCGGCCCGCGAACTGGCGCGCTACGGGATTCGGGTGATGACCATCGCCCCCGGTATTTTCGAAACTCCGATGATGGCGGGCATGACGCCGCAAGTGCGCGAATCCCTCGCCGCCGGCGTGCCATTCCCGCCGCGCCTGGGCAAGCCGGGCGAGTACGCCGCGCTGGTGCGGCATATCATTGAAAACAGCATGCTCAACGGCGAGGTGATCCGTCTCGACGGGGCCTTGCGCATGGCAGCCAAATAAGGAGATTCTCATGACTGATCCAATCGTTATTGTCAGCGCGGTACGCACCCCGATGGGCGGGTTCCAGGGCGATCTCAAAGGCCTCACCGCTCCGCAACTGGGCGCTGCGGCGATTCGTGCAGCGGTCGAACGCGCCGGTATCGCTTCCGATGCCGTGGATGAAGTGCTGTTCGGTTGCGTGCTGCCCGCCGGCCTCGGCCAGGCGCCGGCACGCCAGGCGGCGCTGGGTGCTGGCCTGGACAAGTCCACGCGCTGCACCACCCTCAACAAGATGTGCGGCTCGGGCATGGAAGCCACGATCCTGGCCCATGACGCGTTGCTGGCAGGCAGCGTGGAGGTGGCCATCGCCGGTGGCATGGAGAGCATGTCCAACGCGCCGTACCTGCTGGACCGCGCCCGCAGCGGCTATCGCATGGGCCACGGCCGGGTGCTCGACCACATGTTCCTCGACGGCCTCGAAGACGCCTACGACAAGGGCCGCCTGATGGGCACCTTTGCCGAGGACTGCGCCGAGCACAACGGCTTTTCCCGCGAGGCCCAGGACGCGTTCGCGATTGCGTCCCTGACCCGTGCGCAACAGGCGATCACCGACGGCAACTTCATCGCCGAAATCGTCCCGGTGCAGGTCACCGTGGGCAAGGAACAGAAAACCATCATCCACGACGAACAGCCGCCGAAAGCCAAGCTGGACAAGATCGCCACCCTGAAGCCGGCCTTCCGTGAAGGCGGCACGGTGACGGCAGCCAACTCCAGTTCGATTTCCGACGGTGCGGCGGCGCTGCTGCTGATGCGCCAGTCCGAAGCGCACAAGCGCGGGCTCAAGCCTCTGGCGGTGATCCATGGCCACGCGGCGTTTGCCGATGAGCCTGGCCTGTTCCCGGTAGCGCCTGTGGGGGCGATCCGCAAGCTGATGAGCAAGACCGGCTGGAACCTCGACGAAGTCGACCTGTTTGAAATCAACGAAGCCTTTGCCGTGGTCAGCCTGGTGACCATGAGCAAGCTGGAGATTCCCCACAGCAAGGTCAACATCCACGGCGGTGCCTGTGCCCTGGGCCATCCGATTGGCGCGTCCGGCGCGCGGATCCTGGTGACCCTGCTTTCGGCCCTGCGCCAGAAAGGCCTCAAGCGCGGCGTTGCAGCGATCTGCATCGGCGGCGGTGAAGCCACGGCCATGGCCGTTGAATGCCTGTACTAAGGAACACCTATGCTGCCGAATGACGAACAACTGCAAATCAGCGAAGCCGCCCGGCAATTTGCCCAGGAACGCCTTAAACCGTTCGCTGCCGAGTGGGACCGCGAGCATCGCTTTCCCAAGGAAGCCATTGGTGAAATGGCCGAGCTGGGCTTTTTTGGCATGCTGGTCCCGGAGCAATGGGGCGGCTGTGATACCGGCTACCTGGCCTACGCCATGGCCCTGGAAGAGATCGCTGCCGGTGACGGCGCCTGCTCGACCATCATGAGCGTGCACAACTCCGTGGGCTGCGTGCCGATCCTCAAGTTCGGCAATGATCAACAGCGCGAGCAGTTCCTCAAGCCCCTGGCCAGTGGTGCGATGCTCGGTGCGTTTGCCTTGACCGAGCCCCAGGCCGGTTCCGACGCCAGCGGCCTGAAAACCCGTGCCCGGCTGGAGGGTGATCACTACGTCTTGAATGGCTGCAAGCAGTTCATCACCTCCGGGCAAAACGCCGGGATCGTGATTGTGTTTGCAGTCACCGATCCGGCTGCCGGCAAACGCGGCATCAGCGCCTTTATCGTGCCCACCGACTCGCCGGGCTACAGCGTCGCGCGGGTCGAGGACAAGCTCGGCCAGCATGCTTCCGACACCTGCCAGATCCTGTTTGAGGATGTGAAGGTGCCGGTGGCCAATCGTTTGGGCGAGGAGGGCGAAGGCTACCGGATCGCCCTGGCCAACCTCGAAGGCGGGCGTGTCGGCATTGCTTCGCAGGCGGTAGGCATGGCGCGGGCGGCATTTGAAGCGGCCCGGGACTACGCCCGCGAGCGGGAAAGCTTTGGCAAGCCGATCATCGAGCACCAGGCCGTGGCCTTCCGCCTGGCGGACATGGCGACGCAAATCGCCGTGGCGCGGCAGATGGTGCATTACGCCGCCGCCCTGCGTGACAGTGGCAAGCCGGCGCTGGTGGAAGCGTCCATGGCCAAGCTGTTTGCTTCGGAAATGGCCGAAAAGGTCTGCTCGGCAGCCTTGCAAACCCTCGGCGGTTACGGTTACCTGAGCGACTTTCCCCTGGAGCGGATCTACCGCGATGTGCGGGTCTGCCAGATTTACGAAGGCACCAGCGATATTCAACGCATGGTCATTTCACGCAATCTCTGAGGAGTCTCTATGAGTTACGAAAGCATTTTGCTGGACGTGCAGGGCCGGGTCGGGCTGATCACCCTCAATCGCCCGCAAGCGCTGAACGCCCTGAACGCGCAACTGGTCAGCGAGCTGAACCAGGCGCTGGACAGCCTGGAAGCCAACCCGGAAATCGGCTGCATCGTGCTCACCGGCTCGAAAAAAGCCTTTGCCGCCGGTGCCGACATCAAGGAAATGGCCGAGCTGACCTACCCGCAGATCTACCTCGACGACCTGTTCAGCGACAGCGATCGCGTGGCCAACCGCCGCAAGCCGATCATCGCGGCGGTCAACGGGTTTGCCCTGGGTGGCGGTTGTGAACTGGCCTTGATGTGCGACTTCATCCTGGCGGGCGACAACGCCAAGTTTGGCCAGCCGGAAATCAACCTCGGCGTGCTGCCGGGCATGGGCGGCACCCAGCGCCTGACCCGCGCCGTGGGCAAGGCCAAAGCCATGGAAATGTGCCTGACCGGGCGCTTTATCGATGCGGTGGAAGCCGAGCGCTGCGGGATCGTCGCGCGCATCGTGCCGGCGGATGAGCTGTTGGACGAAGCACTGAAGGTCGCGACCCTGATCGCAGGCAAGTCGGTGCCCATCAGCATGATGGTCAAGGAAAGCGTGAACCGTGCGTTTGAAGTGAGCCTTTCCGAAGGCGTGCGCTTTGAGCGCCGGGTGTTCCACGCGGCGTTTGCCACGCTGGATCAGAAGGAAGGCATGGCGGCGTTTGTGGCCAAGCGTGCGCCGGAGTTCAAGGACAAGTAAACACTGTCCTGAAACGCTGAAGATCAAAAAATGTGGGAGCGGGCTTGCTCGCGAAGGCGGTGTTACAGTCACCCGATGTATTGACTGATCCACCGCCTTCGCGAGCAAGCCCGCTCCCACATGGGTTATGCGAAATACCTGTTACAGCTGGTAGTTTTTCAATTCTCTGGCAATCACCATCCGCTGAATCTCGCTGGTGCCCTCGTAAATCTGGGTAATCCGCGCATCCCGGTAGTAACGCTCCACCGGGTAGTCCTCCAGATAGCCATAACCCCCATGAATCTGCATGGCTGAAGAGCACACCTTCTCGGCCATTTCCGAGGCAAACAGCTTGGCCTGGGAGGCCTCCGACAGGCATGGCTTGCCCGCACTGCGCAATCGGGCGGCGTGCAGGATCAGCAAGCGCGCCGCATTCAGGCGGGTTTGCATGTCGGCCAGCAAGTTGGCCACGCTCTGGTGCTCGATGATCGCCTTGTCGAACTGCACCCGGTCACGGGCATAGGCCAGCGCGGCCTCAAAGGCGGCACGCGCAATACCCAGCGCCTGGGCGGCAATCCCGATGCGCCCGCCTTCGAGGTTGGACAGGGCGATGGCCAGGCCCTTGCCGCGTTCACCCAGCAGGTTGGCTTCCGGTACGGTGCACTGGTTGAGGGTGACGGCACAGGTGTCGGAGGCACGAATGCCCATCTTGTGCTCGGTACGGTCCACCACGAAGCCCGGGGTGTTGGTCGGCACCAGGAACGCCGAGATGCCTTTCTTGCCCAGGTCAGGGTCGGTCACTGCAAACACGATCGCCAGCTTGGCGCGCTTGCCGTTGCTGACAAACTGCTTGGCGCCGTTGATCACCCACTGGCCGTCCCGCAGTTCGGCACGGGTGCGCAGGTTGTGCGCTTCGGAACCGGCCTGGGGTTCGGTAAGGCAGAAGCAACCGATGGCCTGGCCGCTGGCCAGTTCCGCCAACCAGGTTTCCTTTTGTGCTTGTGAGCCGTAGTTGAGGATTGGCCCGCAACCCACTGAATTATGGATACTCATCAGTGCGCCGGTAGCGCCGTCGCCAGCGGAAATCTCTTCCACTGCCAGGGCGTAGGCCACGTAGTCGACGTAGGTGCCGCCCCATTCTTCAGGCACCACCATGCCCAGCAAACCCAACTCGCCCATCTTGGCGACCAAAGCATCGTCGATCCAGCCGGCCTTTTCCCAAGCCTGGGCGTGGGGGGCGATTTCGCCACGGGCAAAGTCCCGCGCCATGTCGCGAATCATCACTTGTTCTTCTGTAAATTCAATATCTTGCATGACTTAGTTCCCGTTCTTGTCGAAGTCGCGGAAGAAGCTTTCGACATGATCAGCCTCCAACGCCTGCAGGGTTGGAGGGTTCCAGCGAGGGGTTTTGTCCTTGTCGATCAGCAGGGCGCGGACGCCTTCGATCAGGTCGCCACGGGCAAACCATTGGCGGTCCAGGTGCAGTTCCAGGGCAAAGCACTGCTCCAGCGGCAGGTGGCGCCCGCGACGCAGCATCTGCAGGGTCACGGCCATGGCCAGGGGGGAGCGCGTCTGCATCAGGCTGGCGGTGGTCAATGCCCAGTCATGGCTGTCGGCGACGGTGACTTGCTGCAATTGCTCGACGATGCTCGGCACGTCCGGCAAGGCAAAGAAGTGATCGATGGCTGGGCGTAGCGCCGCCAGGGGGGCGTCGGGCAATTGTTGCACCGCGAGGCTGGCCAGCAGGCCTTGCAGGTCCTTGAGGGGAGAATCGTGCCATTCCAGGCGGTCCAGGCGCTGGTCGAGGTCGGCGAGCCGGGCGCTGTCGAGGTACCAGTCCGCCAGGCCGCAATACAGGGCGTCGGCGGCACGAATCTGCACGCCGGTCACCCCGAGGTAGATCCCCAGTTCCCCGGAAATGCGCGGCAGGAAATAGCTGCCGCCCACGTCAGGGAAATACCCGATGGCCACCTCGGGCATTGCCAGGCGGCTGCGGTCGGTGACCACCCGCAGGTCGGCGCCTTGCACCAGGCCCATGCCACCGCCAAGGACGAAGCCGTCCATCAGTGCCAGGACCGGTTTGCGATAGTTGTGAATGGCGAGGTCGAGGGCGTATTCCTCGACGAAGAAGTCTTCGTGGAGGGTGTCGCCGCTCTTGAAGCTGTCGTACAGCGAGCGAATGTCGCCGCCGGCGCAGAAGGCTTTTTCACCGGCACCGCGCAACACCACGGCATGCACCTGGGGATCGTCCGCCCACGCCTGCAAATGCCGGCTGAGGCTGCGGACCATGTCCAGGGTGAGGGCGTTAAGGCCTGCGGGGCGACTGAGGGTCAGGTGGCCAATATGGTTGCGTACGTGCGCCAGGACCTCGTCTTGCACAATCCCGGCGCTGCTTGCCTCGGATGAAACCTGAGCAGTCATCTCTAACTCCCTGCTTTTATTGTTCTTTATCAAGATGTTCGCGGGCGAACCATCTCGCGATCGTACCAGTGCAAATTTGCCCAGTACAAGTCGGAATCATGCAGGTCGTTTTTGCATTTTTGCCTTATGGAGGAGGCTGGCCCTGGTGCTGGAAAACCGCGCCGATGGTGCGCCGCCGGGCATACCGCTCGCTGGCCTGGATCAGCTCCTCCAGCTCCTGCGGAGTAACGTCCAGGAACTGCTCGCGCTCGGCGAGGGCCTGCTTGAGGTCCTCGGCGCTGATCCCGGGGTTTTCGGTGGCCATTGGCATAAAGATCGGCGCAGCCGGTTCGCGGGTGCCCTTGGGGTAACGCGTGCGCGTGGCGTTGTTGTAGGCCAGCGCGCAGGCCAACAAGGCTGTGGCTCCCAGCATGACTGCGGCAAGTTCGTGCCAGCCCATGGCAATCGAGGCGGGGTCAGCCAGCACCAGGCTCATGGCCAGGCCGCCCGCCGGTGGATGCAGGCAGCGCAGCCAGCAGATCAGGATCACGGTCATCCCGGCAGCCAGGCATGCGCTGCCCAGCGTTCGGCCCAATACCCGGGCCACCAGCAGCGCAACAATCCCGGCACACAGGTAGCTGCCGATGATCGACCAGGGCTGGGCCAGCGCGCCGGAGGATACGGCAAACAGCAGCACCGCCGAGGCTCCCAGCGGGCCTATCAGGTGCAGGGCCACCTCGGTGCCGAACACCTGGGCGCATACCCAGACGCTGAACAGTGTGCCCAGGGCCATGCCGATGGCGGCACGACTCCATTCGGCAGGGCGGGTATTGATGGCAGCGGGTAACCAGCGAGCGAGCATTGACAGACGATCCGTGAAAAGCGGGCGAAAAAAAAGGCTTGCCTGGTTTCCCGGAAAAGCCCTTTAAAGAAGTTCCTGCATTTGGGGGAGGAACCTGCGCAGTGTGCCAATCGATGAAGACTGCTGCCAATGCATATTAATGCAGGTCAAGTGCAGTATTTTTGCAGTAAAACGTGTCAGCCAAACGGTATCAGGCGGGTTGGCGGTGGCATGGGGTTGCTGATCTTGCCCAGCACACGGTCATCGGTTTCCTCGTTGATCAGCAGGTTTTGTACATTTTCCCGCAGCGATGGATTGTTGGCCAATGGCCCCTTGAGCACCACCAGTGCATCACGCAGTTCCATCAGCCGATCCAGTTTTGGCAGCGGGATGTAACCCGCATTCACTCTGTCGCGGGACAAAGGCGCGACAGCGTCAGAGGTTGAGGGGTCGGGCAATCGACGGTCGGACACAAAACATTCCTCTAAATGAAATAAACGGCAGCGCTGAATGCTGTTTAAAAGGTCTTTATTGTTATTTCGACTGTTCGTTTAAGCGGGGCATGTCTTGATTGATCGCTTGCTGCTACGTTCGTCGAGTTTCTTTCGAAAGTAACAGGAATACCTTACACCGCACCTTTGGAACTTCTGAAAATAGTTAAAAGGTATTAAATAATTAACTCGCTTGGCAGGCGAGTCTACAGTCGAGGGCTAGGGGCGGGAAGAGGGCGTCTTATCGGTAGCAGCGTATAGATGCGTAGGATGTTTCTCGATAGTTGCTACGCTAAAAGTTTCGAAGTTGAATGGGCAAAGAAGTTTCTTACATACACTTGGATTTATAACTACTGAATGTACTGGCGCGGGATAAGCGGTTGGTTCCGCTTATCCCGCGCCCTGTATCAAGGTTGTGCGGGTTTGATCAAATGCAGCAGTACGTAAGGGTTCTTGTCGAACTGGCCGGTCAGTACCGGCTGCAGTGAACGAAAACGCGGGTCGCTCAACGCTTCATAGTCCGACTGGCTCATGATCAGCCATGCAGGAGCCTGGATCGGCGCCAGATCGGCAGGCAACTGGGTAAACAACGGCACCCGGTCGCAATCGAGGTTGACCATGAACTTGATGGCTTTTGCGTCCTTGCCCAGTGCGTGCAATACCAGCGGCGCCGGTTGTTGCTGGGTCAGCGCATGGGCCTGGAGGGTAAAGGTGCGCGTGTCATACAACCGGCGCTCCAGCGGCTCGACCATCACGATATACGCCAGCCACACCGCCAATACCGCGGCGAAGGCCGGGCCCACGTAGCGAAGCCGCCGGTTGAACAGCAAGCCCAGTACCAGTACCTGGATCGCGATCAGGATCCCGAACACCGGATTGAGGCTGCCAATCTGCTCGGGGAAGCGGTGACGCGCCACGAACAAGCCTGCGATCAGCAGCCCCGGAATGACCGTCCACAACCCCAGCATCAGCCAGCGCAGCCCGGCGAACAGTCTGCCTCGCGACACCTGGAACGGATACGCGGCGATGATTGCTGCCAGGGGCAGCATCGGCAGCACATAGCGCGCTTTTTTCGCCTGGGGCACCGACAAGCCGATCATCACGATCAAGCCGGCGGCGAGGCAGTACAGCACCAGTTTCAGCGCCGGGCCCTTGTCCTCGCGGCCACTGGCGACTATCGCAATCAGCGCGAGTATTGCCAACGGATACGCCGGCGCATAGTTGCCCAGCGAACTGCTGAAGTAATACAGCGCGCTGCCGGAGCCTTCGGTGCCGTCCATGCGACCCAGGAACTGCATGCGGATCACGTCCTGCATGAACGTTTCACCGCCACTGAGCTTGGCCAGCAGCAGCAGCAGGCCCACGCACGCCGCCAGTAACGCCAACGCCAGCAGGCCGAAACTGAAGAGCTGGCGCCATTGCCGATTGATCAGGTAATAGCTGCACAGCATGCCGGTGGGGATCACCAGGCCGATCGGCCCACGGATTGCGAACCCCACGATCAGCAGCGCAAACAGCCAGTGCAGGCGCTTGCCGGCGCCGAAGTGGTCGTGGGCGTAACCCAGGTAGAAGACTGTCAGGGCCACTGCCGCCAGCATCTGGTCGAGGGACACCGCGCGGGTTTCGCTGATGAAGGTACTGCTGAGCAGCATCACCGCGATGCTCAGCAGTGCCCAGCGCCGGGAGTAGGGCGCGGTCAGCCGGTAGAGCAGCACCACGATCAGTGCCGAAGCGATGGCCGTGGGCAGCCAGGCCGTCAGGCTGGTGACCTGCCCCAGGGGCACCGACAGCAGCCAGGTCAGCAGCGTCGAGGTGGCCAGGTAATCGGCATAAGGTTGCCCGTACGTGGTCGGGAAGAACCCCGGCCCGTGGCGCAGCATCTCCTGGGCGAACAGCACGAAGCGCGAGTCAAAGCCGATGATTGCCTGGTTCCAGTTGCCCGCGACAAACAGGATCAGGGCCAGCAGCCCCAGGATCCATGAGTGTCGGCGGATCGTCGGGCTGAGCAGGGGCCGATGAGCTTTGTCCACGTCTCAGGCTTCCTCGGCCTGAGGCGCCCAGTTTTGCTGGGGGATCGGCAAGTTGCAGGAATCGCCGCGGCCCATCGGGAAGTACTGGATGCCTTTGCGTGCCAGGCGTTCGCCGTCGTACAGGTTGCGGCCGTCGAAGATCACCGGGGTTTTCAGGCGTTGCTGGATCAGGTCGAAGTCCGGTGCCTTGAACTGTTGCCATTCGGTGCAGATGATCAAGGCGTCAGAGCCACTCAGGGTGGATTCCGGGGTGCCCATCAGCATCAGGCGCGGGTCATCACCGTAGATGCGCTGGGTTTCCTGCATGGCTTCCGGGTCAAACGCACGTACATTGGCGCCGGCGGCCCACAAGGCTTCCATCAGCACCCGGCTTGGCGCATCGCGCATGTCGTCGGTGTTGGGCTTGAACGCCAGGCCCCACAAGGCGAAGGTCTTGCCACGCAGGTCGCCCTTGAAGAATGCATTGGCGCGTTCGAACAGCTTGCTCTTCTGGCGCTGGTTGATGGCTTCCACGGCCTCCAGCAGGTCGCTGGAGCAGTTGGCGGCCTTGGCGCTGTGGATCAGGGCGCGCATGTCCTTGGGGAAACACGAGCCGCCATAACCGCAACCTGGGTAGATGAAGTGGTAGCCGATACGCGAGTCGGCACCAATGCCCAAGCGCACGGCTTCGATGTCGGCGCCCAGGTGTTCGGCCAGTTCGGCGATCTGGTTGATAAAGCTGATCTTGGTGGCCAGCATGCAGTTGGCGGCGTACTTGGTCAGTTCGGCGCTGCGCAGGTCCATGAAGATGATGCGGTCGTGGTTGCGGTTGAACGGTGCATACAGCTCACGCATCACCTCGCGCACTTCCTCACGTTCGCAGCCGATGACGATCCGGTCCGGGCGGCGGCAGTCGGCAACGGCCGAGCCTTCCTTGAGGAATTCCGGGTTGGAGACGATATCGAACTCCAGGTGGCGGCCGGCAATGCGCAGGGCTTTTTCCATGTGCGCACGCAAAGTGTCGCCGGTGCCTACGGGTACGGTGGATTTTTCCACGAGGATCACCGGGTCGATACGGTGGCGAGCCACTGCATCGCCCACGGACAGCACGTATTTCAGGTCGGCCGAGCCGTCTTCGTCCGAAGGGGTACCCACGGCGATGAACAGCACTTCGCCGTGTTCGACCGCGAGTTTTTCGTCGTAGGTAAACGTCAGGCGTCCGCCTTCGAGGTTTTCCTTGACCATGGCCGCCAGGCCCGGCTCGAAAATGCTCACATGGCCCTGTTGCAGCAACTTGACCTTTTTCTCGTCAACGTCCATGCAGATGACATCGTGGCCGACTTCGGCCAACACGGTGGCCTGTACGAGACCGACGTAACCGCTACCAAATACACTGATTTTCATGGGGCATTCCTGGGACTTGTGGTGCTAGCACGACGAGAGTTGATAGTCAGGACTCCGAGAATGACCAAGGCCACTCCCGCAGTTTTTGAAAGCGAAAAATGTTCGTTGAACACCGGCAGGCTGGCGGCCAGCAGGTAGACCAATGCGTAGCTGATGCTGAGCAGCGAGTAGGCACGGCCCAGCGGCAGGTCTTTCAGTGCGCCAAGCCAGCAGAGCATCGACAGGGCATAGGCGATGATCGCCAGGATCACCACGCCCAGTGCGCCGAGGTCGATGGCACCCGTGTTGAGTGCTGTCAGCCATTCGGTGGGCAATGGCAGGCGCGTCATGCTCCAGCGCATGCCCAACTGGGCACCGCTGACCAGTGCCACGCTGCCCAGGGCCAGGGTAAAACCGCGAGCGCGACTCATACCTGGCGCCCCAGCAGCACCACACCGGCAATCACCAGCAGCACGCCGAACCAGTGGCGACCATCGATGTGTTCATGGAACACAAAGCGCGCCACCAGGGTGACCAATACAAAGTTGAGGCTCAGCATCGGGTAGGCGATACCGACTTCCAGGCGTTGCAACACCAGCAGCCACACCAGCAAACCCAGGCCCAGGCACACCAGCGCCGACCACAGCCACGGCGAGCGCAGCTTCGGGGCCCAACCGTCGGGCTGGTCACGCCAGCCTTCCACGGCAAACTTCTGGGACACCTGGCCCATGCAGGTCAGCAGGCAGGCACCTAACAACAGCAGCAGAGTGGTCATGGCGCGCTCTGCGGGAAGATCAGAATCACGATATTGCCCTGCTCGTAACGCTTGCCGTCTTTGGGCAGCAGGTCCACTTCCTGGCGCTCGTCGTCACCCTTGACCCGCATCACCACGCCCACCGAGCCTTGCTTGCGCGCATCGCTCATCCATTGCTGGACGCTGGCGGCATCGATCTTGCGATAAGCGGTGTCCGGGAAGGCGATGCCGTATTTCACTTCGCCAACGGTGTTGTAGAGCATCACTTCAGGACGCTGCAGGCGCCATGACAAGGCCGATGCGGCGCCGAGGTCGTTGCTCAGCAACGCAGTGGTCGGCTGCAGTTCCTGGAGGTGGTCGATGATGAACTGGTCGGGGGTCTTGTTATAAACCACCGAGTGCGGCAACGCGGCCGGCACCAGCGCCACCAGCAACCAGCTGCCCATCACCGGTGCGGCCCACATGTGCAACGGGCGGGCGGCTTGCAGCAGGTTGGCGATGATCCAGCCGAACAGGAAGACGAACACCAGCACCAGGCTGAGTGTTTCCTGGCCGTGCTCGTACACCGGTTTTTTCAGCTGGAACCAGGTCAGGGCCAGCAACGCCAATATGCCAATGACCAGATTCACCCAGCCGTTGATGCGCAGTACGCGGCCACGGGCCTGGGCCAGTTTGTCGGCGAGGGTATGCCCCATCAGCAGCGCCAGTGGCAGCAGGCACGGCATGATGTACGACGGCAGCTTGCCCTTGGCCAGGCTGAAGAACGCCAGCGGCATCAGTAGCCACAGCAGCAGGAAGGCGACCTTGCTGTTGCGTTTTTCCAGCCATGCCTGCTTCACGGTGGACGGCAGCAACGCCATCCACGGCAGGGCGAACGCAACCATCAGCGGCAGGTAATACCAGAAGGGCTCGGAGTGCTGGGCGTCGTCGCCGGCAAAGCGCTGGATGTGCTCGTGCCAGAAGAAGAAATTCCAGTAGTCCGGTTCCTGGGCATGCACCATCAGCGCCCAGGGCAGGCTCACGACAATCGCCACCACCACGGCCACCAGGCCATAGGTGAGCAGTTCACGAATGCGTTTTTGCCAGAGCACGTAGGGCAGGGCGATCAGCACCGGCAGCAACCAGGCAAGGAAACCCTTGGTCATGAACCCCATGCCGCAGGCGAACCCGAGCAAGGCCCACGACCACAGGCGGCCGCGGGTGGTGGTGCTGTCGAAGCAGAACCACAGCGCCGCCCCGGTCAGGTTGACCCAGAAGGTGAACTGCGGGTCGAGGTTGGCATAGCCTGCCAGGAACGCGACGCTGACAAAACTCATGTACAGCACGGCGCTGACCAGGCTCTTGCGCGGGTCGTTCCACAAACGCCGGGCCACGAAATACACCAGCAGGATGCTCAAGCCGGTGCTCAAGGCCGAGGCAAAACGCACGCCGAACAGGTTCTGCCCGAAAATCGCCTGGCCCAGCGCGATCATCCAGTAACCGGCCGCCGGTTTCTCGAAGTAGCGAATCCCCATGAAGTGTGGCGAGGCCCATTTGCCGGTCAGCAGCATTTCCTGGCTGATCTGCGCATAGCGGGTTTCGTCGGGAATCCACAGCCCGTGGGTGGCCAACGGGATCAGGTAGAACACCCCGAAGGCCAGCAGGAGCAGGGGCAGGGCCCAGCGCCGGATCATGCCTTTTGCACTCCGAGCCAGCCTTCACGGCCGCTCAACGCACCACGCACCAGGTGTTGCTGGGGCAGGGTGGTGAGGTCGGCGGGCAACAGGTCGCCCAACGGTTTGAACGCGATGCCGCGCTGCCCTGCCTGGGCGAGCATCTGGCGAAAATCATTGGCCATCAGAATCCCTTCTACTTCTGCGTGGATCGTATAGACGTTGAGCTTCGACGGCTTGAAGCGGTCGAGGATGTAGCTATTGAAATCCTTGGCGGCCACCACCGGGCCCACGACTTCGTCGAAGGTCGGCATGTCCACCGGAATTTGTGGCGTGCCGGCACTGCCATCCGCCAGGGTCGGCCGGAACAGGCTGGTACCACGGCAATCGCTGTTGTAGCGGAAGTTGAACTGTTGCTTGGCTTGCACCACGCGCTCATCGGCACGCCAGCCCGCGGCGGCTGAGCAGTCGATGGGTTCACCGAGGATGTCGCTCAAGGTGTCGACGCCACGGCGAATCTGCTCGATCAGCTGTGCATCGCTCCAGCGCCCGGTGTTGGCTTGCCAGCCGTGATGATCCCAGGCGTGCAGCCCGACTTCATGCCCGGCGGCCTTGGCCTGGCGCATCAGGTGCCCCAGGTCGCGACCAATGGGTTTGCCCGGCCACGCGGTGCCGGCCAGCAAAATGTCCCAGCCGTACAAACCGGCAGCGTTGGAGCGCAGCATCTTCCACAGGAACTGCGGACGGATCAGGCGCCACAAGTGGCGCCCCATGTTGTCCGGCCCGACGCTGAAGAAGAAGGTCGCCTTGACCCCGGCTTCGTCGAGCGACTCCAACAACCTTGGCACCCCTTCGCGGGTGCCTCGGTAGGTGTCGACGTCGATGCGTAGACCCGCTTGCATCAGCGCTTGTCCGCGATTTCGAGCATGGCTTCACGCAGGAAGAAATCCAGGGTGTTGCCGATGGTTTCGCTCATCTCCACGGTAGGCTCCCAGTTCAGCAGGCGCTTGGCGTTGTCGATGCTTGGCTTGCGGTGCGCCACGTCCTGGTAACCGGTGCCGTAGAACGCCTTGCTCTCTACGTCGCGGAAACCGGCGAACGGAGGGAAGTTGCTGCGCAGCGGGTGAGCTTCGAACTGACGCAGCAGTTCTTCGCCCAACTGACGGATGCTGGCTTCGTTTTCCGGGTTGCCGATGTTGATGATCTGGCCGTTGCAGTTGTCGTTGTCGTTATCAATGATGCGCGCCAGGGCTTCGATACCGTCGGCGATGTCAGTGAAGCAACGCTTCTGCTCGCCACCGTCGAACAGACGGATCGGCGTGCCTTCCACCAGGTTCAGGATCAGCTGGGTGATGGCGCGGGAGCTGCCGATGCGGGCCGAGTCCAGGCGGTCGAGGCGCGGGCCCATCCAGTTGAACGGACGGAACAGGGTGAACTTCAGGCCTTTGTCGCCGTAGGCCCAGATCACGCGGTCCAGCAGTTGCTTGGAGACCGAGTAGATCCAGCGCTGCTTGTTGACCGGGCCCACCACCAGGTTGGAGGTGTCTTCGTCGAAGTACTGGTCCTGGCACATGCCATACACTTCGGAGGTCGACGGGAAGATCACGCGCTTGTTGTACTTCACGCAGTAGCGAACCAGTTTCAGGTTCTCTTCGAAGTCCAGTTCAAATACGCGCAGCGGGTTGCGGGTGTATTCGATCGGGGTGGCGATGGCCACCAGCGGCAGGACCACGTCGCACTTCTTGATGTGGTACTCGATCCACTCGGAGTGGATGCTGATGTCGCCTTCCACATAGTGGAAATTCGGGTGGCTGCGCAGGCGCTCGATGGCGTCGGAGCCGATGTCCAGGCCGTAGATTTCGTAGCGGTCGTCACGCAGCAAGCGCTCGGACAGGTGGTTACCGATGAAACCGTTCACGCCCAGGATCAGCACGCGGGTACGACGGGGCTTGCGGCCGGACTCGGCGCCGCGCAGTACGGAACCGTCCACCAGGCCCAGTTCATCCGCCAGGGACGGGCCGGCCAGGTACAGGCCGTTCTCGTTGCGCTGGCCGAACTTGACCACCAGGGAGTCTTCACCGCAGGCGATGCGCAGCGGGTTGACGCTGATCACTCGGCCTGGCGCCAGGCCTTCGTTGCCCTTGACGACTTCGGCGTTCCAGACGATCAGCTTGTGCTCGCCCACGGCGCAGAAGGCGCCCGGGTACGGTTGGGTAACGGCGCGAACCAGGTTGAACAGCTCTTCAGCCGGTTTTTTCCAGTCCAGCTTGCCGTCCGCTGCGGTGCGACGACCGAAGTAGGTGGCCTTGCTTTCGTCCTGGGCGGTTTCAGCCAGCTTGCCTTGAGCCAGTTGCGGCAGGGCGTCGCGCAGCAGGTTGGTGGCGGCGTCACGCAGTTTGGCGTGCAGGGTCAGGCCGGTGTCGGTGCGCTCGATCACGACTTTCTGCTGGGCCAGGATCGCGCCGGCATCGGCACGCTTGACCATGCGGTGCAGGGTCACGCCGGTTTCGGTTTCGCCGTTCACCAGCACCCAGTTGGCCGGTGCGCGGCCACGGTATTTAGGCAGCAGGGAGCCGTGCAGGTTGAACGCGCCTTTCTTGGCGGTGGCCAGCAGGGCTTCGCTCAGCAGGTTGCGGTAGTAGAACGAGAAGATGTAGTCCGGGTTCAGCTTGGCGATGCGCTCGATCCACAGCGGGTGGTTGGCGTCTTCAGGGGCGTGCACCGGGATACCGTTGCGGGCGCACAGCTGGGCGACGGAACCGTAGAAATTGTTTTCCTTGGGATCATCGGCATGGGTGAACACGGCAGCAATTTCGTAACCCGCATTGAGCAGGGCTTCAATGCCAGCACAGCCAATATCGTGGTAAGCGAAGACAACAGCTTTTGAATTCATGACGAAACCTGATCGGAAGGAGAAGTAGAGGTGTGGGAGGACGTCAGGCCGTCGACCGTAAAGGTCTCGGCCGGTGCTGCCGGTTGGTTGCGCAGCACTTTTTCGATAAAGAACCGTGGGCGGGCCCGCACATCGCTGTACATGCGGCCCAGGTATTCACCCAGGAGGCCCATGCCGATGAACTGGCCACCGGTGAACACGAACAATACGGCGAACAGCACGAACATGCCGTCGCCGGCCCAACCGGAACCGAAAGCGATACGCAGCACGATCAGTGCAAAGGCGAAGAGCATGCCCAGGGCCGCCAGGCTGAAACCGACGATGCTCAACAGGCGCAATGGCGTGGTGGTCATGCAGGTCAGCAGGTCGAACATCAGGCTGATCAGGCGCATCGGGCTGTATTTGGACTCGCCGTGTTCACGCTCGGCGTGATGCACCAGGATTTCCGTGGTGTGGCGCGCAAAGCTGTTGGCCAGGATCGGGATAAAGGTGCTGCGCTCGCGACAGGCCAGCATGGCGTCGACGATGGTGCGGCGATAAGCACGCAGCATGCAGCCGTAGTCGCTCATGGCCACGCCGGTGGAGCGTTGCACGGCGAGGTTGATCAGGCGCGACGGCCAGCGGCGGAAGGCCGAGTCCTGGCGGTTGTTGCGCACGGTGGCAACCACGTCATAGCCCAGGGCGGCCTGTTCGACCAAACGCGGGATTTCTTCCGGCGGGTTTTGCAGGTCGGCGTCCAGGGTGATCACCACGTCGCCCCGGCAATGCTCGAAGCCGGCCATGATCGCGGCGTGCTGGCCGTAGTTGCGGTTGAGGATCACCGCCACCACGTTGCTGCCTTCGAGCGCGGCGGCGTCTTCCAGCAATTGCGCGGAGTTGTCGCGGCTGCCGTCGTCCACCAGGATGATTTCGTATTCGTAAGCCAGTTGTTTGCAGGCGGCCATGGTGCGGCGCAGCAGTTCAGGCAGGCTTTCTTGTTCGTTGTAGACCGGGATAACGATCGACACGCAATGAATTGGATAGGGTTTCAAAGATTCATTACCTCGGGGGTTAGAGCAACTTGGAGCGTAAAGACAGCAGTTATCGTCAGCCTCGGATGCCGGGCATCCGATCAAAGATAGCGTTGATTTGTGGCATTCATTCGACAGTCCTGACAGGTCACAGTGGGTCTTCCATGGCTTACGTGAGTAAAGACCAAAATGCTCAAAGGTAAAGCGGAATCAACGAGTTAACCTGCAAAGTACGGTTCGTTCTCAAGTCGTGCCGCCAAGATTAAGCGCAAAAATGTTCAACGAATATGAAACGCAGATGAAAAAGTCGTTTTTTTGGCAGGTAGACAGCTAGGGTTCAGGTAAACAGCAGAAGCACGGACAACGCTGTGCCGATGAGGCGAGAAGGGCCGGTAGGCTTTTTCCGCGCGCGGGCTGGTTCCTGAAGAATCTTCTCTGCAATGCCGCGCAAGTGCCGGTAAAGTAAGCCATCTCTTGCCAGGGCAGTCGGATGAATAGCGTGCAGCGTTTACGGCCAATGTTGATGGTGTTGTTGATGACGGTGGCCTGGGCCACGAGCGTGCGGGCCGATGACGGCGTGGCACTGACGTCCATCGACCAGGTGCCCGATGGCGTAGAAGTGCGGGGTAAACAGGTCGGCGCCTTCGTCTGGAGCGACAAACAGGGCAAGAACCTGTTGGTACTCGCAGAGCAAGTCAGCGAACGCGACGACGACGGTGCGCAGTCGGCCTTTGTCTACGCCGCCCAGTACCTGCTCGACGGTGACCGGCCCAAGCGCCTGTGGATGCTCTACGACGACGTGCAGCATTGCGAGTTCGATGCCGGCGCGCACTTCAACAGCGACGCCACCCGGGTCACCGACCTGCTGGGCGATGGCATCAGCCAGGTCACCGTGGGGTATAGCCGCACCTGCACCAGTGACGTCAGTCCCAATGATTTCAAGCTGATCATGCACATCGGCAAGTCGCAGAAGTACCGCCTGCGCGGTATCGACCGCTATGGCGCCAGCTGGTGGGATGAAGACGCCGGCGCCCTGCAAGGCATGCCGTTGCCCAAGGATTGCAGCATCGCCGCCCAACAGGCGCTGGTCAGCCAGTACAAGGAGCAGGGTACCGAGCTGCCGCTTCCTGGCTGTTACGGCGACGAAGAAGATTTTGCCAAGGCGCCCAAACCGTACCTGGAGTTCATGCGCCAGCACTGGTTTACCTTGATGCAGAAGCAGGACACCGACTGGAGCCAGCAGCAGACGCCAGCCCCGGCGGAAGACGATCAGGAATAGCCCCGGGGATTGACCTGCGCTAGACTCGGCGCTCGCCAATTCACTAAATATGTCGATTAAACAGATGGTTAGTCGACATATTTAATCCAAAGGCTGATCTACCTTGACTGAGTCTACCCGCAACCCGCTGACCCTCTATCTCACCCGCCTGGCGCCCTCCAGCCAACTGACCATGCGCTACGTGCTGCAGGACGCCGCCGACCGCCTGGGTTTTGAAGACATCAACCTCGAAGACATCGACTGGCACCTGCTGCAGCCCGAACACGTCATGGCCCTGGTGGCGGTGCTGCGGGAAGACGGGTATGCGCCGAACACCTCATCGCTGTACGTCAACGCCGTGCGCGGGGTGATGAACGAAGCCTGGCGCATGAGCCTGATCAGCCAGGACCACCTGCTGAAGATGCGCTCGGTCAAGGCCATGGCCGGCACCCGCCTGAGCCAGGGGCGCAACCTGCGGCGTACGCTGATTCGTGAGTTGATGGAAGTCTGCGCCGCCGATCCGCGCCCCCAGGGCCTGCGGGATGCGGCGGTGATCGGGATCCTGTATGGCTCGGGCATGCGCAAGTCGGAATCGGTGAACATCGAGCTGGGCCAGGTCAACTTTGACGAGCGCAGCCTGCAGGTTACCGGCAAGGGCAACAAGCAATTGATCAAGTACGCACCGGCCTGGGCCTTTGCCAAGCTGGAGGCGTGGCTGGCGTTTCGCCGCAGCCAGTTGAAACCGGGTGAGCAGGACGACGGTTTCCTGTTCAACCGGATTCGCCGGGGCAGCCATATCACCCGCGAGCGCATCACCAAACACGCGATTTACTACATCGCCCGCCAGCGTGGGGAACAGGTCGGCGTGAAAATCATGCCCCATGATTTCCGCCGTTCGTTCATCACGCGGGTCATTGAAGAGTACGACCTGTCGATCGCCCAGAAGCTGGCGCACCACACCAATATCCAGACCACCGCCACCTACGATGTGCGCGACGACAATGAGCGGCGCAGGGCCGTGGATCGGTTTGACCTGTAGGGCCGCCCGTAACCTGGCCCGCCAACTGCCTTGAACTCTGCCCGGCAGCCGCGCTCGCAATAGTAGGGCGCGGGTTTTGCCGCGTGCCGTGTTTATTCAGTCGAAGGAGCAGACCATGGATACCTACAACATCAACAAGACCGGCACCGGTTGGGCGTTGACCAAGCAGGGCTCGGCACGGCCGTCGAAAACGGCGGAGACCAAGGAGGCGATCGTTGAGTTGGCGAAAGAGTTTCTCAGCGACAAGCCGGCGTCGCTGAGGATTCACAGCATGGATGGGCGGATTCAGGAAGAAAGAACCTATCCGCGCAAGGCTGACCCGACACGATCTCCGGGCTGACCGAGCACCCAATGTGGGAGCGGGCTTGCTCGCGAAGGCGTTGGATCAGTCACAGATGCATTGCCTGACACTCCGCCTTCGCGAGCAAGCCCGCTCCCACACTGGATTTGCATTCGACCCTAGAGAATCGGCTTGCCGCCCGTCACCGCATACCGCGAGCCCGAGATATAACTCGCCTCATCCGACGCCAGCAACACATAGATCGGTGCCACTTCCACCGGCTGGCCGGGGCGGCCCAGCGGTGTCTCGCTGCCGAAGCTGTTCACGTCTTCGTCCGGCATCGTCGAGACAATCAACGGCGTCCAGATCGGCCCCGGCGCCACGCTGTTCACGCGGATGCCCTTGCTGCCCAGCAGTTGCGCCAGGCCACCGGTAAAGTTCGCAATCGCGCCCTTGGTGGCGGCGTAAGCCAGCAACGTTGGCTTGGGCATATCGGAATTCACCGAGCTGGTATTGATGATCGACCCGCCGGCCTTCATATGCGGCAGCGCCGCCTTGCAGATGCGAAACATCGCGGTGATGTTGATATCGAAGGTCTTGACCCATTCCTCGTCGGGTATCTCTTCGAGGGTCTCGTGGGTCATCTGGAATGCGGCGTTATTGACCAGCACGTCGATCCGCCCGAACTGCTCGACGGTCTGGTCGACAATCGCCTGGCAGTTGGCTTTTTGCGCGAGGTCGCCGGGCAGCAACAGGCATTGGCGGCCGGCTTCTTCCACCCAGCGTGCGGTTTCCTTCGCGTCCTCGTGTTCGTCCAGATAGGCGATAGCCACATCGGCACCTTCGCGGGCAAAGGCAATCGCCACGGCGCGGCCGATACCGCTGTCGGCGCCGGTGATCAGGGCGATCTTGTTGGCCAGGCGGCCGGAGCCGGTGTAGCTCTTCTCGCCGCAGTCGGGATAGGGGTCCATCTTCTTCTGCGAACCGGGAACGGATTGGGCCTGGCTGGCGAAAGGTGGGCGTGGGTAGTCAGTCATCTCAATCTCCATAGATCACAACGGGTTCTATGGATTAGTGATTTTCAGCTGCCGGATAGTTGTAATCGATGCCGGCCGAGCCCGACGAATGGTTTGCGCTCAACCGTGCTGGCAGGCATCGCCCAGGCGCATGTAGTCCAGTTCATGACGCACGCCGTGGCTGTCGATGTAGACCATATGACCCTTGACCGGCCCGCACTCGGTGGAGGATTCGGTACTGACGCGCACCACCTTGGCGATGTCCAGGTCCTGGGAATAGTCGTACGCCTCGCTGGCGGGGGTGTTGGCACTCACAGTGGGTACCGGGGTTTCGCCCTGGGCGAAGGCAAGTGTGCTGAACAGGCCCAGCACGGCGATAAGCAGATAACGCATGAGAACCTCCGACACCACGAAGGTGGTGGCTTGACTGTGGGGTTCATTCTACAAAGCACCTGGCGCGGGGATGAAAGCTTGCGGGCCAATAGAAGACATCAGCCAAATCGATGCAGCAAGCCTCTTATAACCGGTTATAAACTCATAGCATCTTCGCCTAAACGCAGCCCTATAAATATCCGTCTGCCGTTGCTCATCCCTGTAGACACATACAACAGGGAGTTCCTCGATGTTTTTATTCAAACAACAACTACCAAGGCTGACGCTGACGGCGGCGCTGGCGATGGGAGTGTGCACGACATCGGTGATGGCCCAGGAAGTGGCCGGCCAGGTGTTCACCTTCGATATCGCTGGCGGCCCGCTTGATACGGTGCTGCTGGATATCTCCCGGCAGACCGGGGTGATGATTTCGTTCAATCAACAGTGGGTGCAGGGCAAGCGCAGTGCCGCCATCCGCGGCGATTTGGGCAGCCTGCAAGCGGTGGACAAGGCATTGCAGGGCAGTGGCCTGCAAGTAAGCGACAGCGAACAGGGACTGACGGTGCATCCAGCACCCGTGACGTCCACCAGCGTCGCACCGGCCGAGGGCAAAAGTACTGATTACCGCCTGGAAAAAGTCACGGTGACCGGCTCGGCGATTCGCCGGGTGGACGCGGAAACGGCAGTGCCGGTAACCATCCTGCGGGTCGAGCAATTGCGCGAGCAGGGTGTGAGCACCACCGAGGAGTTGATCAACCGCATTTCGGCCAACCAGTCTGCCGTTGGCTCCGGGCGTTCGGTGGGTTCCAGCAGCGGCGGTGCGGCGTATGCCGACTTGCGCGGGATTGGCGCGAACAAAACCCTGGTGCTGCTCAATGGCCGGCGCCTGAGCAACAACGCCGTCAACACCACCAACGGTTCCGGGGTGGACTTGAACACCATCCCGTTCGCCGCCATCGACCGCGTGGAAGTCCTGCGCGATGGCGCCTCGGCACTGTACGGCACCGATGCGATTGGCGGGGTGATCAACTTCATTACCAAGACCAGCCTCACCGGTGGGCAACTTTCCACCAACTACGATTCGCCCACACGCTCCGGGGGCGGCGACAGCCATAACTTCAGTGGCAGCTACGGTTTCGGCGACCTTGAAGAGGACCGCTTCAACGTGTTCGGCGTGGTCAGCTACGACAAGCAGACGCGCCTGGCGGCCAAGGACCGTGACTTCACCTACAACTACCAGCCAGGTCGCGGCCTGGATTTCACCTCCGGCACCGCCGCGCCGGCCAACTGGAGCCAGGGCAGCAACGCGACCAACCCGCTGGCCGGCTCCGGTTGCAATTCCCCCGGGCTGCTGTCACGCAATGGCATCTGCCGCCAAAGCCTGTGGAGTTACCTGGACCTGGTGCCGGAAACCGAAAAAACCTCGGCCTTTGCCAAAGCCACCGGCAAGCTGGCCGATGACCATACCGTCAGCCTCGAATACTTCTGGGCGCGCAACGAAAACCGCACGCAGATTGGCCCAGGCACCCTGATGGGGGCCCAGGTCAATCCGGGTACGCCTTTCTATCCGGGCAACGGCATCACCCCGGGGCCCACGGGTTTCGCCCTGGACCCGACACAGCCGGTAGACGTGAACTGGCGTGAAACCGATGCCGGCGCGCGCAAGCACGAAGATGACAACACCAGCCAGCGGCTGCTGCTGAGTTTCGAAGGTAATGTGGCGAACTGGGACTACAACGTCGGCGCGTCCTACAACCAGAACAAAGTGGTGCAAACCATTCTTGATGGCTATGTAAACGACCAGACCATCAGCCAGGGGATTGCCAACGGTGTGATCAACCCGTTCGGGCCGCAGAGTGAAGCGGGCAGGGCGTTGCTCGCCTCCAGCCGCGTCGATGGCGATTACGCCACTGCCGTGGGCCGAGTGAAGAGTATCGACGGGCGCGTAAGCCGTGAAATCGGTGACTGGTTCGGTGCGGGGCCGACGGGCCTGGCGCTGGGCGGTGAATATCGCAAGGAGGATTTCCACCAGGATTTCGCCCAGTTTGCCGAGACCGTGCAGAGCCTGGGCGTAGACCCCAATGGCGCGGTGCGCGGCAATCGCAGCGTGTCGGCCGAGTACGCCGAGGTCAACGTGCCGGTGCTCGAAAGCCTGGAACTGTCTGCCGCCGTGCGTCATGACAAATACAGCGACTTTGGCAGCACCACCAACCCGAAATACTCGTTCCGCTTCCAGCCGTTCAAGGAACTGGTGGTGCGCGGTGCCTACAGTGAAGGCTTCCGTGCGCCGTCGCTGTACGAGTTGTACAACCCGACCTACACCAGCTACACCGTGGCCAACTACAACGACCCGCGCCTGTGCCCGGGCGGCACCCCGGTCAATGGCGGGATCGGCAACCGCGACTGCGCCCAGCAGTTCCGCCGGCAAAGCGGGGGCAACGGCAGCTTGAGCCCGGAAACCGCACGTAACGTGACCTTTGGTTTCGTGTTCCAACCGATCGAGCGCCTCAGTGCCGGCCTGGATTTCTGGTGGATCACCATCGCCAACCAGATTGCCGAGTTTCCTGAGTCGTCGGTATTCGACGACCCGGATGCCTACGGCGACCGCTTGATTCGCAAGGCGGATGGCTCCATCGATCACATCGTTACCGGCCTTGCCAACCTGGGTAAGACCAAGACCAACGGCGTGGATGTGAGTTTCGACTACCGCTTCCCGAGCACCGCCATCGGTGACTTCGGCATCGGCCTGCAAGGCACCTACGTCAACGAATACAAATACCAGCAGGAGCTCAAGGGCGACTACATCGACAAACTCGGTGATTTCCGTGGCGGCGAGTTCTCCACCGCGGGCGCCGTTGCGCGTTGGCGCCACAGCCTGACCGGCACCTGGGCCCGCGGACCGCTGGGCGTCAGCCTGACCAACCGCTACACCAGTGGCTATCACGACTCGGACCCCGACACCCACGACTCCGTAGGCTCCTACAACGTCTGGGACCTGGCGGGTACCTACAACTGGAGCAAGTCCCTGGCCGTCACGCTGGGCGCGAAAAACCTGTTTGACCGCGCGCCGCCGTTCAGCAACCAGACCTATGCGTTCCAGAGCGGGTACGACCCGAAATACGCCGACCCGTTTGGCCGCATCCTGTATACCCGAGTCAGCTATAACTTCTGATTGTTCATCAGGTCCAGACACTGCTCTATAAAACAGGCGGATCCACTGCACCCATCCCGTAGGTGCAGCGGGATTCGCCGGTCCATAACCTTATTCCAAAACGGTATTTCCAGGCTTTTCATAAGACTCCTTATGATCACGTCATAACTCGTTATGACAAGTGGCCCTGATGAACGAATCAACCGTCGCCTTATCCCCTCTGTCCAGCGTTCCGCTGCATGCCCAACTGCGGGACCTGCTGCGCAGCCGCATCCTTGATGGTGAGTACGCGCCGAACACCCAGATGCCTTCCGAGAGCGAACTGGGCACGCGCTTCAAAGTCAGCCGCATCACCGTGCGCCAGGCCCTGGGTGATCTGCAAAAGGAAGGCCTGATCTACAAGATCCACGGCAAAGGCACCTTTGTTTCCAAACCCAAGGCTTATCAGAACGTCAGCACCCTGCAGGGGTTGGGCGAGTCCATGACCGAGCGCGGCTATGAAGTGATCAACCGCCTGCGCAGCTACCGCTTCGTGCCCGCCGACAAGCTGGTGGCCGAGCGCCTGGGCGTGGAGGAGGGCAGCACTGTCGCGCAGATCAAGCGGGTACGGCTGATCAACCGCGAGCCGGTGTCGCTGGAAATCACCTACCTCAGCCAGGCCCTGGGCGAACGCCTGGAAAACGCCGACCTGGTGACCCGCGACATCTTCCTGATCCTGGAGAACGACTGCGGCTTGCAACTGGGTCACGCCGACGTGGCAATAGACGCGGTACTCGCCGACAGCGAGCTGACCCAGGCGCTGAACGTCGAGGCCGGCTCGCCGATCATGCGCATCGAACGCCTGACCCACACCGCAGACGGTCAGCCCGTGGACTTCGAACACCTGTATTACCGTGGCGACGCGTTTCAGTATCGCCTGCGCATCGACCGTCAGCGAGGTAGCCGCCCGTGAGCCGCCAAACCCTGGAACTGGAATACGACATCGTGGTGATCGGCGGCGGCACAGCCGGCCCCATGGCGGCGATCAAGGCCAAGGAGGCCAACCGCGATCTGCGCGTATTGCTGATCGACAAGGCCAACGTCAAGCGCAGCGGCGCCATCAGCATGGGCATGGACGGCCTCAACAACGCGATCATACCCGGCCACTCCACGCCGGAGCAGTACACCAAGGAAATCACGATTGCCAACGACGGCATCGTCAATCAGGCGGCGGTGTACGCCTACGCGACCCACAGTTTTGAAACCATCGAGCAGTTGGACCGCTGGGGCGTGAAGTTCGAGAAGGACGAAACCGGCGATTACGCGGTGAAAAAAGTCCATCACATGGGCGCCTACGTGTTGCCGATGCCTGAAGGGCACGACATCAAGAAGGTGCTGTATCGCCAGCTCAAGCGCGCCCGGGTCAGCATCACCAACCGCCTGGTGTGCACCCGCTTGCTGACCGACAGCGAAGGCGCGGTGAATGGAGTGATGGGTTTTGACTGCCGCACTGCGGACTTCCAGGTGATCAAGGCCAAGGCGGTGATCCTCTGCTGCGGCGCGGCCGGCCGCCTGGGCTTGCCGTCCTCGGGTTACCTGATGGGCACCTATGAAAACCCGACCAATGCCGGCGACGGCTACGCCATGGCCTACCACGCCGGAGCCGAACTGGCGAACCTGGAGTGCTTCCAGATCAACCCGCTGATCAAGGATTACAACGGCCCGGCGTGCGCTTACGTCACCGGCCCCTTGGGCGGCTACACCGCCAACAACAAGGGTGAACGCTTCATCGAGTGCGACTACTGGAGCGGGCAGATGATGTGGGAGTTCCACCAGGAACTGGAAAGCGGCAACGGCCCGGTGTTCCTCAAGCTCGATCACCTGGCGGAGGAAACCATCCAGAACATCGAGCAGATCCTGCACAGCAACGAGCGCCCCAGCCGTGGCCAGTTCCACGCCAACCGGGGCACCGACTACCGCAGCCAGATGGTCGAGATGCATATCTCCGAGATCGGCTTTTGCAGCGGGCATTCGGCGTCGGGCGTGTGGGTCAACGAGCGCGCGGAAACCTCGGTCAAGGGCCTGTATTCAGCGGGCGACATGGCGGCGGTGCCACATAACTACATGCTCGGCGCGTTCACCTATGGCTGGTTTGCCGGCACTAACGCGGCAAGCTTTGTGGCCGGGCGCGAATTCAGCGCGGTGGATGCCCGGCAGGTGGCCGCCGAGCAGGCGCGGGTCTATGCGCCACTGGACCGCGAAACCGGTCTGCCGCCGGCCCAGGTCGAGTACAAGCTGCGGCGCTTCGTCAACGATTACCTGCAGCCGCCCAAGGTCACCCGCAAGATGGAAATCGGCTTGCAACGCTTCGCCGATATCGAGCGCGACCTGGACCAGATGAAGGCGCACAACCCCCATGAATTGATGCGCGCCATGGAAACCAGCGTGATCCGCGACTGCGCCGAAATGGCTGCCCGCGCCTCGCTCTACCGCGCCGAAAGCCGCTGGGGCCTGTACCACTACCGGGTCGATCACCCGCAACGCAACGACGCCGACTGGTTCTGCCATTGCCACCTGAAAAAGGGCGAGGACGGGCAGATGGTCAGCTTCAAGAAACCCGTCGAGCCCTATGTGATCCCGCTGGATGCCGAAGAGATGCAGGCTTACGACCGCCTGCGCGTAGGGGCTGACGCCGCCTGAATGTGCCCCCCCAAGCTCGCTCACCACAGGACACCGTGAAATGGCCTATCAGCCCCAGGAAATATTCTTTCGCTCAAACGCCCCGGTAACGGTGGACGAGGACAAGTGCATCGCCGAAAAAGGCTGCACGGTCTGCGTCGACGTGTGCCCGATGGACCTGTTGGCGATCAACCCGGCAACGCAGAAGGCGTATATGGCGTTCGATGAATGCTGGTACTGCATGCCCTGTGAAAAAGATTGCCCCACCGGCGCAGTCAAGGTCGAGATTCCGTACCTGTTGCGCTGAGACCTGCCGCAAACGCCATCCGCCAACCCCGGACGCAGCCCTAGCCACACCCCCTCGTTTCCCACCGCGCCAGACCGTGGCGGAGACGATTCCTTCAACCATGATTCGAGGGGAACTACCCAATGTTATTGCGCGCAACCCTGGCCGGCCTGGTGCTGGCTTGCTTGAGCCTGTCGGCCCAGGCACAAACGATCCGGGTGGCCATCGGCACCCAGGACACCACCATCAACTGTGCCGCGGGCGGCTTGCTGATCCGCGAACTGGGGCTGCTGGACAAATACCTGCCGCACGACGGCAAGTACAAGGACGCGACCTACGACGTGCAGTGGAAAAACTTCACCAGTGGCGCGCCGCTGACCAATGAAATGGTCGCCGGCAAACTGGACTTTGGCGCAATGGCCGACTTCCCCGGTGCCTTCAACGGCGTAGCGTTCGAGGCGGCGGGCAAGCACAGCCTGTTCATCAGCGTGTTGTCGGGCAACATCAAGGGCAGCGGCAACGGCATTGTGGTGCCGGTCGCTTCCAGCGCCCAGTCCCTGGCGGACCTCAAAGGCAAGACGATTTCCGTGCCGTTCGCCTCCACGGCCCATGGCATGTTGCTGCGTGCTGTCGCGGCCCAGGGCTGGGACCCGCTCAAGGACGTCAACATTATTGCCCAGGCGCCCGAAGTGGCAGGCTCGGCGTTGCAGGCCAACAAGATCGACGCCCATGCCGACTTTGTGCCGTTCGGCGAACTGTTCCCCAACCGTGGTTTCGCCCGCAAGATCTACGACGGCTCGCAATCCAACACCCCGACGTTCCACGGCGCGCTGGTGGACGAAAGTTATGCCAAACAGTACCCGGAAGTGGTCGTCGCCTACCTGCGCGCGAGTATCGAGGCCAATCAGTTGCTGGCCGCAGAGCCGGAAAAGTACAGCGAGCTGATCGAAAAAGTCACCGGCGTCGAAGCCGAGGTCAACTACCTGTTCCATGGCCCGCTGGGCGTGCAGACCCGTGACTTGAGCTGGAAGCCCGAATACCGCCAGGCCGTGGGCACCGCGATCGACACCCTCAAGCTGCTGAAAAAGGCCGACCGTGGCCTGGACCTCAATACCTTTATCGATGACCAGTACATCCGTGCCGCGTTCAAGGCCTCGGGCCTGGACTATGCGGCGCAATTGGGCAACTACGCCCAGGCGCCGCTGAAGGCCAACGACGCCCTGAGCGGCGCGCCGATCACTGACTGGAAGCACGTCGCGCAAATCTGGGTCAAGGGTGAGCCCAAGGTGCGCGATTACGCGTCGGCCGAGGCGGCGTTCACCGCGCTGGACAGCCTGAACAAACAAGGCAAGGCGGTGCGCGCCGTGTATGCCCAGGCCGAAGACAGCGGCATCAAGCTACTGGCGAGCCAGGCCTGGTTTGCCACCAACCAGCACGGCCAACTCAGTGCATTCCTGCTCAAGGGCCAGGCGCAGCAATTTGCCCAGGCCCAGGGCGGCAAGGTGTTCAATTTCACCGACGCCGGCGCGCAGGCCGTTGCCGGTCGCTGAGGGGGCGTGTTCATGACAAGCACCCCATGGCGCTGGCTGCCCAAGGCCGCTTCCTTGCTGTTGTGCCTGCTGTTCTGGCAGTTGGCGGCCAGCCAGCACTGGAACCTGTGGCTGGTGACGTTTGCCAATGTGCCCACGCCGGGCTCCGTGCTGCAGGCGGCCCTGGGGCTGGCGGACTCGGGCAAGCTTGTGCGGCACTTGAGCGCAAGCCTGACCCGGGTGTTCGAGGGCTACCTGGCGGCCGCGCTGGTGGGGATCGGCCTGGGCATCGCGATTGGCCGCTGGAAGTGGGCGGAAGACCTGCTGTTGCCGCCGCTGGAGGTGATCCGGCCGATCCCGGCGGTGGCCTGGATTCCGCTGGCGATCCTGATGTTCCCGTCGTCGGAGCTGTCGATGATCTTTATCACCTTCACCGGCGCGCTGTTTCCGGTGCTGCTCAATACGGTGCATGGCGTGGAAGGCGTCGATCCTCGGCTGATCGCCTCGGCGCGCAGCCTGGGGGCAGGGCGCCGGGCGATCCTGCTGGAGGTGATTTTGCCGGGCGCCGCGCCGAGCATCGTCACCGGCCTGGCGATTGGCATGGGCACTTCGTGGTTCTGCCTGGTGACAGCGGAAATGATCTCCGGTCAGTACGGCATCGGCTATTACACCTGGGAGTCCTACACCATCCAGAACTATGCCGACATTGTCGTTGGCATGCTGTTGATCGGCGTGCTGGGCATGGGCAGCAGCCTGTTGGTCAAGCGTCTCGGCGCACTGTTCACTCCCTGGCATCGACCACGAGGTAAAGCCTGATGAGTCATCTTGAAGGCCGTGTCGACATACGCGGCTTGTCCATTGTATTGGGCGAACAGCAGCAGGCATTCGAGGCGGTGAAAGCCCTGGATTGCAGGATCGAGCCGGGGCAGTTCGTGTGCATCCTCGGCCCGTCCGGGTGTGGCAAGTCAACCTTGCTCGGCGCGCTGGCCGGGCATCTCACGCCAAGCCAGGGCACGCTGGAAATGGATGGCCGGCCGGTTGCCGGGCCGTCCCAGCAACGGGGCATGGTGTTTCAGCAACACACACTGTTCCCTTGGCGTACGGTGCGCGAAAACGTTGCCTTCGGCCTGAAGATGCGCGGCGTAGGCAAGGCCGAGCGCCTGGCCGCCGCCGATGAGATCCTTCACCTGGTGGGCCTGGAAGGTTTTGCCGAGCGCTGGCCCAACCAGCTGTCGGGTGGCATGCAGCAGCGGGTGGAAATTGCCCGGGTATTGATCAATCGTCCCGGCCTGCTGTTGATGGATGAACCGTTCGGCGCGCTGGATGCCCTGACCCGCATGAAGATGCAGGCCTTGCTGCTGGACATCTGGACGCGCATCCGCACCACCGTGGTGTTTGTTACCCATGACATCGACGAAGCGCTGTTCCTGGCCGACCGCATCCTGGTGATGAGCCCGCGCCCCGGGCGCATCATCGAGGATTTCCAGCTGACTTTCCCAAGGCCGCGCAGCACCGAACTGATGACCACGCCGGAATTTACCCACCTCAAGCGCCATTGCCTGGAGCTGCTGCACCACGAAGATGGTCGCCAGTTACCACGGCTGAACCCGCTCGGGCTACCCAACGATCACCCAAGACCGCGATTTGCCATATGACCTATGAAACCGAAAACCCCGACATCCAAGCCCTGCGCCCGCGGCTGCAAGCGCCGGATGCCGGCATGCGCCGGATCGCCCTGATTGACTTGGCTGACCTGGAAGACCCCGACGGCCTGGTGTGGCTGGTGGACAGCCTGCGCCACGACCCGGCCACCGACGTGCGCGCCCAGGCTGCCAGCCTGCTGGAGGCGTGGGAAGAAGACGCAGTGGTCGAGGCGCTGTGCCAGGCGCTGACCGACACTGAAGCGTCGGTACGTGATGCCGCCGCCCAGAGCTTGAGCGTACTCAAGTCGACGCAGGCGGGCCGGCTGTTATTGCCATGGGCCACCCACGCCGACGCGAGCGTGCGCACGGCAATCTTCCGTGCCCTGCGCGAGTTGCGCCTTGAAGCGGCGGCGCCGTCGGCAATGCTGGCTCTGAGCGATACCGATGCGGGGGTGCGCCGCGAAGCGGTCGGTGTGCTCGGCTGGCTCAAGCACCTGCCGGCATTGGAGGCCCTGGCGAGGTTGGCCAGCAGCGATCCGGACACCGAGGTCCGGCGTGCCGCCACCGGCGCCCTCGGCCTGGCCAGTGATGAGCGGGTACTGCCGGCGCTGTATGAAGCATTGCAGGACGCCACCTGGCAAGTACGGGAAGAGGCCGCGACCACCTTGGGCAAAGTCGGTAGCACCCGCGCGGGCGACGCCTTGATCACGGCGCTGGCCGATGACTACTGGCAAGTCCGCCTGCGCGCTACCCGCAGCCTTGGGCGCCTGCGGTATGCACCGGCGTTGCCGGCGCTGCTCCTGACGTTGGGCCACAGCATCAGCAACCTGCGCAAGGAAGCCGCCCTGGCGCTGGGCGAGTTGGGCGACCGACAGGCCCTTGGCCCGCTGCGTGACGCGGCCGACGATGGCGACCCGGAAGTACGCAAGGCGGTGCGCATTGCCCTGGCACAACTGCAATGAACAGTGCACCGAACGGCATTGGCCGCGATGATGATGGGCGCTTGAGGCTGGAATGGCGCGACGGCGTGCAATGGATCGACCACGCTCGCCTGCGCCGTGAATGCCCGTGCTCGCAGTGCCGGGCCTTTCGGTTGAGAGGCATGCCGCCGCTGGTGTCGGACCGTGTCCGGGTGCTGGAGGTCCATCCCCAGGGGTATGGCGTGCAGTTGATTTTCAGCGATGGGCACCAGCGGGGGATTTACCCGTGGGCTTATTTGGCAGCAATGGGGCTCCAGACCGGGGCGCCAATCTCCGCTGGTCAGGTGCGCGACTGAGGTTGCAGGTGTGCCGGCAGGCGGCGCAGCGTCCACCACACCGTCAGCATCGCTGCCACGGCGCTGAGGGCGATGCCGATCAACATCGGCGCCGGTGTGTGGTCTGCGAACAGGCCGGCCAGGGACATGGCTACGGCGGCGGTGATCATCTGGATCGCGCCCAACAGCGCCGAGGCCGAACCGGCCACGGCACCGTGATCTTCCAGGGACAACACGCCGGCCGCCGGCAACAGCAAGCCGAGAAAGCCAAAGCCAATAAACAGCAGTGCCATCATTAACGGCAGGCTGTTGCCCCACAGTGTGGTAAGTGCCAGCAAGGTCATGACCGTTGCCACGCCCGCCACCGACCAGCGAATCAACGGCGCGAGGCCGAAGCGTGCACTCAAGCGCGCGGTCAACTGGCTCAGGGCAAAAAACGACGCCGCGTTGAGGGCAAAGCACAGGCTGAATTGCGTTGGCGTGAGCCCGTAGTACTCGATGTAAACGAATGGCGCGCTGCCGATGAACACGAAGAACGTCGCCAGGCCAAAACCGCCCACTACCGACAACCCGGTAAACACCGGATCACGCAGCAATGCGCCGTAGCTGCCGAACGCATTGCCCAGGGTCTTGCCCAGGCGGCGTTCGGCGGGGTGGGTTTCCGGCAATTGCACGGCGGTCATGATCAGGCACAGCACTGCGGCCACACCCAGTACCCAAAACACTTCGCGCCAGCTCCACACGGCAATGATCACGCTGCCGGCCAGCGGTGCGAGAATCGGTGAAATGCTCACCACCAGCATCAGCAACGCCATCAGGCGCGCGGCTTCATGGCCGGTGTACAAGTCACGCACAATCGCCCGCGGAATCACCATCCCGGCGCAGGCGCCAAAGGCCTGCAACGCCCGGAAGCCGATCAGCACCTCGATGGAGGGGGCGAGGGCGCAACCAATGCTGGCCACGATGAAAATCGCCAGGCCGGCATAGATCGGCGGCTTGCGCCCGAACACATCGCTGATCGGGCCGTAGAACAGCTGGCACACACCGATGATCATGAAGAACACCGTCAGGCTCATCTGCACCGCGGCAGGCGAGGCATGCAGGCTGGCGCCGAGTGTCGGCAACGCCGGCAGGTAGCTGTCGATGGCAAACGGGCCGACGGCGGTGATCAACCCCAGCAGCAGGGCGAGGTGGGCGATACTTCGAGACATGGTGGTTCCGGGCGGCGGTAAAAAAGAGGGGCCAGCTTAGTGATCGCCCTCGGCGCATACAAGCCGGTGTTTACAGACTCGCTACATAGTCACCAGCGGCAGGGTGTCGTGAATAGGCAATGGATACGGGAGATAGACGTAAAGTATTGATTTAACTCAACTAAATATCCATTTAGTCGAGTTGGATATTTCGCGAATTTAAGGCTGGGCGAGGGCGGTCGCTCGGCGCTCACTGATGCGTTCAACCGCCAGCATATGGTCGGTGCCCCATTGGCAAAGCGGCCCCAATGCCTGGGCCAGCGAGCGTCCGAAGGGAGTCAGGGAGTATTCGACCTTTGGCGGTATCTTCTTGTAGTCGATGCGCGCGATGATTTCATCGCGTTCCAGCTCCTTCAATTGCTGGATCAGCACCTTGTCCGTCACGCCGCCAACGGCGCGCCGCAGTTCGCCATAACGGTGAATTTCATGGGCCAAGTGATACAGGACCAACGGTTTCCATTTCCCGCCAATCACCGCCAGGGCGGCGTCGAGCCCGCAGTTAAAGGTGCTGTTTGACATGTTTTGCCCTCAGGCTGGGTACTTACCAAAAGGTGCATACTATTCAAAATAATAGCGCAGATCTACGCTTGGGCCTCAACATTTGAAGGAAACACTCATGAACAGGCTCAACGGGAAAATCGCCATCGTCACCGGTGGCAACAGCGGGATCGGCTTGGCCAGCGCCATACGCTTTGCGGCCGAAGGTGCACAGGTCGTTATCGTGGGACGCCGCCAGGATGAACTGGACAAAGCCTTGGTCCTGATCGGGCATGACGCGATCGCGATCCAGGGCGACATTTCAAACCTGCGTGATCTTGAGCGGGTATTCGCACAGATCAAGGCTGACAAAGGTCGTGTTGATGTGTTGTTCGCCAATGCGGGCCTTGGGGATCTGGAGCCCATTGGTGCGATCACGGAGGAATCGTTTGATCGCACCTTTGGCGTGAACGTGAAAGGCACGTTGTTCACCGTACAGAACGCGTTGCCATTGATGAGCGCCGGTGGCTCGATTGTGCTGACAGGTTCGACGACGGCCTCGATGGGCACCGCAGCGTTCAGCGTCTACAGCGCGTCGAAAGGCGCACTGCGAAACTTCGCAAGAAGCTGGGCGCTGGATCTGCAAGGCACAGGTATTCGCGTGAACGTGCTTTCACCTGGGCCGACAACGACACCAGGTTTGGACAGAGCGCTATCAGGTACCGGCCAGAAGGATGCGATTGTCGATTCGATGGTTACGCGTGTACCGCTGGGTCGTATGGGGCAGCCAGATGAAGTGGCGAATGCGGCATTGTTCCTGGCATCGGATGAGAGCAGCTTCATGACGGGCAGCGAGATGTTCGTGGATGGCGGTTTCGCTCAGGTGTGATCCAGGCTCATCGACCAAATCGAGACAGGCTGGGTTTGGTCGATGAGGAGCGTGGTGCACTGGTTGAAATCTGGCTGGCACTGACCCTGATAACGGATCATATGATTGCGCATAATGTATATTATGTTAAATGACGTATAGCGCCCGGGATTTGCTTGAGCAGGAAATGCGCTCGAGTGGCTAACGCACCTTGCCCTTTCAGATCAAACCGACCGGCCATGTACTTGGGGACAGTCAGTGCCAGCGCGACGACAGCCAACACCAGCGGTAAAAGCGAAACCCACAGCACTGTATTCCAGCCATAAGCCGACAGCAGCCCACCCGACGAAAAAGACCCGACCGCCATTACGCCGAACACTCGGATCTGGCCTACTACGTCATTTATCGGCCTGAGTGCGCCAGCCTGCCCAAACTGACGACGTTCCGGGACTGGTTGTTGGCAGAAGCACTGCAGACGGTAAAGCGTGAGATCAGCACCCACTAGGCTGTACTACTCGCGATTCCTCAACGACGACGCTACCAGCAAATCCCGCGTATAGGCATGCTCCGGCGCGTCGAACAATTGCTCGGTACTCCCCGCCTCCACGACCACGCCATCCTTCACCACGATCAAGTCGTGAGCCAACGCCCTTACCACCGCCAGGTCGTGGCTGATAAACAAGTAGGTCAGCCCATGCTCCTCCTGCAACCTGCGCAGCAAGCTCACCACCTGCTTTTGCACGGTGCGGTCGAGGGCTGAGGTGGGTTCGTCGAGCAATATCAAATCCGGCTTGATCACCAGTGCGCGGGCGATCGCGATGCGTTGGCGCTGGCCGCCGGAGAATTCGTGGGGGAAGCGATGGCGCGTATCGGGGTCGAGTCCGACGTCGCGCAACACGGCAATCACTTGAGCTTCGCGCGCGCAAGCATTGAGGTCCGTGTGTACGCGCAGGCCTTCTTCGATGATTTGCTGCACGCTCATGCGCGGACTGAGGCTGCCGAACGGGTCTTGAAACACCACCTGTAGTTTGCGCCGCCACGGACGCAGGGCCTTGCCTTTGAGTGCGTCGAGGGCCTGGCCCTGGAAGCGAATGCTGCCTTGGGCGTCGATCAACCGCAGGATCGCCTGGCCTAGGGTGGATTTGCCCGAGCCGGATTCGCCAACAATGCCCAAGGTTTTGCCACGTTGCAGGCGCAGGTCGATGCCGTCCACCGCCTTGATCGGCGGTTTGCGCCGCAGCAGGCCGCCTTGCGGGAACCAGACCTTGAGGTTGTCCACCTCCAGCAGGTTGTCCGCCGTTTCACGCACCACCGCCCTGCCCTCTGGCTCGGCTTCGAGCAACTGCCGGCTGTAGGCGTGCTGCGGCGCGGCAAACAGTGCCTGGCAGTCGGCCTGTTCGACGATCTGGCCGGCGCGCATCACCGCCACGCGCTGGGCGATGCTGCGCACCACGTTGAGGTCGTGGCTGATCAACAGCAGCGCCATGCCCAGGCGTTGCTGCAGGTCTTTTAGCAGCGCAAGAATGCGTCGCTGCACGGTCACGTCCAGGGCCGTGGTGGGCTCGTCGGCGATCAACAGCAGCGGTTCGCAAGCCAGGGCCATGGCGATCATCACCCGCTGGCGCTGCCCGCCGGAGAGCTGATGCGGGTACGCCGCAAGGCGCTGGCGCGGCTGTTGGATGCCCACCAGTTCGAGCAACTCCAACACGCGCTCACGCGCCGCCGCACCGCCCAGGCCTTTGTGCAGCAGCAGGGTTTCGGACAGCTGCCGTTCGACGCTGTACAGCGGGTTGAGCGAGGTCATCGGCTCCTGAAAGATCATCGCGATGCGATCGCCGCGAATCTGCCTTAAACGCTCCGGCCGCGCGCCGAGCAGCTCTTCGCCCTGGTAGCGAATACTGCCCTGGGTACGCGTGGTGTGGGGCGGCAGCAATTGCAGGATCGAGTGGGCGGTCACCGATTTGCCGGAGCCCGACTCGCCCACCAGCGCCAGGCACTCGCCCGGGTGAATATCCAGGTCGATGCCACGCACCGCTTTGTGCCCGTCGAACGCCACTTTCAGGTTACGAATTTCAATCAACGCGTCAGTCACGGCACAGCTCGCTTATCAGGATCGGGGGTCGAAGGCGTCGCGGCAGGCTTCGCCGATAAACACCAACAGGGACAGGATCAACGCCAACGTAAAAAACGCGGTCAGCGCCAGCCACGGGGCTTGCAGGTTGTTTTTTCCCTGGCCGATCAACTCACCCAGGGACGCACTGCCCGTGGGCATGCCGAAGCCAAGAAAATCCAGGGCGGTGAGGGTCGAAATGGCCCCGGTCAAAATGAACGGCAAGTAGGTCAAGGTGGCAGTCAGCGCGTTGGGCAGAATGTGCCGCAACATCACCTGAACATCGCCCACACCCAGGGCCCGCGCGGCCTTCACGTACTCCAGGTTGCGCCCGCGCAGGAACTCGGCGCGCACCACATCCACCAGGGTCAGCCAGGAAAATAGCGCCATGATCCCCAGCAGCCACCAGAAACCCGGTTCGACAAACCCGGACAAGATGATCAGCAAGTACAGGACCGGTAGCCCCGACCAGATCTCGATCAGGCGCTGCCCCAACAGGTCGACCCAGCCGGCGTAATAGCCTTGCAGCGCGCCGGCGGCGACCCCGATCAAAGTGCTGACCACGGTCAGTGCCAAGGCAAATAACAGCGATACCCGGGTGCCGAAAATCACCCGCGCCAATACATCCCGGGCTTGATCATCGGTGCCCAGCCAGTTGCTCGCGCTGGGCGCCGCCGGCGAAGGGGTCGTGAGGTCGTAGTTGACCGTGTCGTAGCTGAACGGAATGGGCGCAAACAGCATCCAGCCGCCCTGCCCTTCAATCAGTTCATGCACGTAAGGGTCACGGTAATCCGGCTGAAACGGCAACGTGCCGCCGAAATCCTGCTCGGTGTAGCGCTCGAAGGCCGGGAAATACAGTGAGCCCTGGTACGCCACCACCAGTGGCTTGTCGTTGGCCAGCAGTTCGGCACCCAGACATACGGCGAACAGCGCCAGGAACATCCACAGCGACCACCAGCCGCGGCGATTGCGCTTGAAGTGCAGCCAGCGGCGACGGGTGATCGGTGTAAAAACCGGCATCAATGCGACCTCGCGGAAAAATCCAGCCGGGGGTCCAGCAGGCGGTAGCACAGGTCGCCCAGCAACTTGATGACCAACCCGACCAGGGTAAAGATAAACAGCGTGCCGAAGACCACGGGATAGTCCCGTGCCACTGCCGCTTCGTAGCTCAGGCGACCGAGGCCGTCGAGGGAGAAAATCACTTCAATCAGCAACGAGCCGCCGAACAACATCGCGGTGAGCGCCTGGGGCAGGCCAACCACGATCAGCAGCATGGCGTTGCGAAACACGTGTTTGTACAGCACCTGTTTTTCGCTGAAACCCTTGGCCCGCGCGGTCACTACGTACTGGCGGCTGATCTCGTCGAGGAAGCTGTTTTTGGTGAGGATGGTCAGTGTGGCAAAGCCGCCAATCACCAGCGCCGATACCGGCAAGACAAGGTGCCAGAAGTAGTCCACGACCTTGCCCGCCCATGACAGGCTGGCAAAGTTCTCCGAGACCAGGCCGCGCACCGGAAACCAGTTCAACAGGCTACCGCCGCCGAATACCACGATCAGCAGCAAGGCGAACAGGAACGCCGGCATGGCGTGGCCGATAATGACCGCCGCACTGCTCCACACATCGAAGCGGCTGCCATGGCGCACGGCCTTGCGAATGCCCAGCGGGATCGACACCAGGTAACTGATCAGCGTGGCCCAGAAGCCCAGGGACAAAGTCACCGGCAGTTTTTGCAGGATCAGGTCGGTGACCTTGGCGCCGCGAAAGAAGCTATCGCCAAAATCCAGCCGCGCGTAGCTGCTGAGCATCAACCACAGCCGCGCGCCAAGGGGCTTGTCGAAGCCGTATTGGCGCTCGATATCGGCCACCAGCGCGGGGTCCAGGCCACGAGTTGTGCGCGATTCAGTGCTGCCGGTTTCCACCCGTGTGCCGGCCACCGACGCTTGGCTGCCGATGCCTTGCAAGCGCGCGATGGCTTGCTCAACCGGGCCACCCGGGGCGGCTTGCACGATAAAAAAGTTGACCAGCAGGATGCACACCAGCGTTGGTACGATCAGCAATAAACGGCGCGCGCTATAGGCCAGCATGTTGGGAAGCCTCAGTCAGTTGACGCATCTGTGCGGTGGTCAGCGGTGTCGGGCTCACTTCCCACCAGGTGTCGATGCCCACGTCATTGAGCGGCGCTGTGCGGGGCCGACCAAAACGGTTCCACCACAGCGAGGACGAGCCCGGCGGGTAATAGTTGGGAATCCAGTAGAAGCCCCACTGCAATACGCGGTCGAGGGCATGGGCGTAGCGCACCATGGTCGGGCGGTCGTTGGCGCGGACAAGGCCATCGATCAAGGCGTCCACCGCCGGGTTGCGCAGTGCCATGTAATTGTTGGAGCCAGGGTCATCGGCACTCTCGGAACCGAAGTAGTTGGTCAGCTCGCGGCCCGGCGATGGGCTGACCGGGTAGCCGTTGACGATCATGTCGTAGTCCCGTGCGCGCACGCGGTTGGCGTATTGGGCTGAGTCGATCATGCGGATCGTGAAGCCGATGCCGATCTGCGCCAGGTTGCGTTTGTAGGGCAGCAGCAAACGCTCGAAGCCTTTCTGGGCATTCAGGAAGGTGAACTGCAACGGCGTGCCCTCGGCGTTAACCAACTGGTCGCCGCGCGGGGTCCAGCCCGCCTCGGCCAGTAACTTCAGCGCTTGCGCCTGCTGCGGCCGAATGCGCCCGCTGCCATCGGTGCGCGGCGGCTGGTAGACCTGGGTGATCACCTCCTCCGGCACTTGCCCGCGCCAGGGTTCCAGAATGGCCAGTTCCTGGGCATCCGGCAGCTGGGTGGCCGCCAATGCGCTGCGGGAAAAGAAGCTGCGCTGGCGCAGGTACAGACTGTGCATCATCTGCCGGTTGCTCCAGTCGAAATCCCACAACAGGCTCAGCGCCTCACGCACGCGGCGGTCCTGGAACTGCGGTTTTTGCAGGTTGAACACAAAACCCTGGGTGCCCTGCACGGCATTCGGTGCCAGTTGTTCACGTTGCAGACGACCGTCGCGCAAGGCCTCGCCGTCGTAGCCCACCGAATAACTGGTGGCGGAAAATTCGCGATTGAAGTCGTAACCCTGGGCTTGCAGGATCTGGCGCGACACGTCGCCGTCGGCAAAAAATTCAAGCCGCAGGGTGTCGAAGTTGTACTGCCCCTGCGTCACCGGCAGGTCTCGCCCCCACCAGTCCTTGACCCGTTCGAAGGTGACACTGCGGCCGTTGTCCACGCTGCTGATACGGTACGGGCCGCTGCCCACCGGCGGTTCAAAGCCGCCGCCGTTGGCGAAATTGCGCCCCTGCCACCAATGTTCCGGCAGCACCGGCAGTGAAGCGAGGTCCAGGGGCAAGGTGCGATTGTCGGCGCTTTTGAAGGTGAACCGCACTTGGGTCGGCGATTCCACCAGCACCTGGTCCACATCGGCAAAGCTTTGGCGATACGCCAGGCTGCCTTCGGTGGTGAACAGCTTGAAGGTGTAGGCCACGTCCTGCGCGGTGATGGGCGTGCCATCGGCAAACCGCGCCTTGGGATTGAGGTAGAAACGCAGCCATGAATGGTCATCTGCCAGCTCCATGCCTTGCGCGACCAACCCGTACACGGTGTACGGCTCATCCTGCGAACGGTACGCCAACGGGCTGTAGAGCCAACCCTGGATCTGGGTGATGCCGGTGCCTTTGTCGACATACGGGATCAGGTGATCAAACGCCCCGCCTTCCATGGACGAACGACGAAAACTGCCGCCCTTGGGCGCGTTCGGGTTGACGTAATCCAGGTGTTTGAAGTTGGCCGGGTACTTGGGCGCTTCGCCGTATACCGTCAAAGCGTGCGTCGGTTGAGCGAGCAGTGACGGCGCCCAAAGCCCCGTCAGCAGCGCCCACACCATGAAGCGAAACAGGCTCACAAACTCAACTCCTTTTCCAAAAACACTGAAGGCTCACTTATGCAGGGTTGTGCGTCGACGCCAGGGTTTTTATAGAGCACCGGTTAGACCGTTAGCGCATGTGCTTATGCGCTACTTGCCGAAGTGGTAACTCACGTCCAGCCAGACCTGGCGGCCATAGGGGTCGTAGTTGCCGCTGGGGTAATACGGCCAGCCGGCGGAGTCATCGTGCTTAACCTGATTGAGCAGGTTGTTGACGGTCAGGCCGACACTCGCCTGCTCGTTCACCTGGTAACGGGCGCTGGCGTTGAAGGTGGTCCACGGCGACAGGCGCCCATCTCCGGCGCCATTGGTCACGCTGCCGTAGCGAATGCCGGTCAGCGTGGTGGTGAGGTGCTGGTAGTCCCAGGTCAGGCTCGCGTTGACCTTGCTGCGCCAGTCGTGGTTGTCGGTGCTGGAGCGCAGGTTCTGAGTTTGCGCATCGTCCGATTCCTTGAGGTAGTGGGACAGCACCAGGCTGTAGCCAATCGCCGAACTGAGCGCGCCGTACTGGCCTGCGCCCCAGCGAATATTACTCTTGAGGTCCAGGCCGCTGACCCGCTCGCTGGCGGCGTTGATCGCATTGACCTGCACCCGTTGCAGCACGTTCGGGTCCACTGCCGCCGTGCTGGCATTGCGCTGGATGCGTGCCAGGACGTCGGCGCAAGTGGTCGCATCAAGCTGGCCGTTGCGGCACTGGTTTTCCTGTTGCAGCAAGCGGTTGATGTCGACGGTGGTCAACAGGTCCTTGATTTCGACGCGCCAGAAGTCGGCAGAGAAATCAAACTGATGCGAGGGCGACCAGACAAAGCCGTACGTCCAGGACTTGCCACGCTCGGAGGCGAGGTCCGAATTACCGGTCTGGGTGTAATCCACGCGGCCTCGGTCACACGCCCCTTCTACGCCCTTGCTGCAACCGTAATAGTCGATCTGGTCAGGCGTGTAGCCATTGGTCGCGGCCTGGTAGAGGTAGTTGAGGTCCGGTGCGCGAAAGCTGGTGCCGTAGCTGCCACGAAACAGCAGGCTGGTCACCGGGCGCCATTCCAGGCCCAGGTTGTAGGTTTTTTGTTGCTCGGTGCGGCCACTGAATTTGTATTGGTCCCAGCGCCCGGCCGCCGAGGCGAGCAAGGTGTCGGTAACGGGAATGCTCAGCTCGCCACCCGCGGCGTAGCGGTCACGCGAACCGCCTGAATTGGAGGCCGGCGTGGTGTTGTAAAACGTGCCGTCATTGAGTTGGTCGTCGACATCGACGCTGTAGGATTGCCGCCCCACTTCGGTCACACCGGCAAAGCCCACCGGCCCGGCGGGCAGCTCGAACAGGTCGCCGTTGATGTTGGCGCTGAAGGTTTGGGAAACCGATTTACTCTTCTGCACCAGGTTGCCGCGAAACTGATCCCACTGCTCCGGAGTCAGCGGCTGGTCCAGCCGCGAAGGGTCTGGCGCGAAGACCGGGTGCCCGTCCTGCGTGCCCAGTTGCGGCCCGAGGTAGTAATCGCGGATGCCGCTCAAAGGCGTGTAGCGGGTGGTGCGGTCGCTGGTGTACTCGGAGCGGTTCGCCGCAATCTGATAACCCCAATCACTGTTGGTGAACTTGTCTTCCAGGCCCAGGGTGCCGGTCCAGGACACTTCGCGCCATTTGCTGTTGTTGCTGGTCTTGCCACCGATTTCCTCGCTGGAAAAGTTGCGTGACCAGCGCTCCAGGTTACCGGTGTTGCGGTTGATAAAGTCCGGCGAGGTGAAGCTTGGGCCGCGCGTGTTGTTCTGCGTGTGATCAAAGCCAAACATCAAGTCGGCGAACACTTTGCCGGTGTCGCTGAAGTGCCAGGTGCCGCGCGTGTAGCCGTCATAGTTTTCCTTTTGCGCCTGCAAGGTCCAGTAGTCGTTGTAGTACTGGTTGGTGGTGCAGCGGGTGCTGCTGCCACCGAGCTTGCCGTTGTAGATACCGCCGTAGGCACCGCAGCCGGGGCCGAGGTAGGCGCCGCTGTCGAGGTTACGGCGGTAGCCCACATCCTTGGCCGGGCCGTCGCTCATAAAGCCGCGCTGGTTGGCCCAGATCGGTTGGCGCTGGGTCAGCTCCAGGCCGAATACCCCGTCAAAATCGCCCCAGGTGTCGCCGCCGCTGATCTGCAGGCGCTGGTTGTCGCCGCCGCCACGCTCGGCGGCGCCACCACGCAGATTGACGTCCACGCCGCTGATTTTGTCTTTGAGGATGATGTTCACCACCCCGGCAATCGCGTCGGAGCCATACACCGCCGAGGCGCCGCTGCTGAGGATCTCGATACGCTCGATCATCACCGCCGGGATGTTCGCCAGGTTGGTGAAGTTGACCGCGCCGTCGTACGCCGTGGGGTAGTCGGCCACGCGCCTGCCGTTGATCAGCACCAGTGTGTGGTTCGGCCCCAGCCCTCGCAGGTTGAGGGCACTGGCGGCCGGTTGGAAGGTGTTGCCGTAGTCTTCGCCCTGGGTCATGCCGGTGTTCTGGGTTTGCGAAGCGATGGCGTCGTAGACGTTTTTGTAGCCCCTGCGGGTGACTTCGTCAGCGGTGATGACCGTGACCGGCGACGGCCCTTCAACCTGGGCACGGGCAATGCGTGACCCCGTGACCACGACCTTTTCCAACGCTACATCGCCCGGGACTTTCGCCGCCGTGGGCGCCGCCTTGACCGCCGCGGCAGGTGGCTTGGCCGCCCGGCGCAGGGTCCAACCGCCGTCGCCACTGGGCACGGCGTCGAGGGCTGCACCGCGCAGTGCCTGTCGCAGCGCTTGCTCGGTGGTGAAGGTGCCCCGCACCGGCGCGCTGGTCAGGCCTTGCACAAGGTCTTGCTGGAAGGAAATGGTCTGCCCGCTGCTGCGCGACAGGGTCAACAGCGCTTGGTCGAGGGGGCCGCTGGCGATATCAAAATCAAAAGTCTGGGCGGTCGATATCGCAGACAGCGGCTGTGCCAGCACCGCCGTGCCATGTCCCGCCAAAGTCAGGCCAATCGTCAGAGACAGTGCCGCCAGAGATGCGCGACTGAGAGGTTTGAGTTGCATGGTTGAGGTTCCCATCATTGATATGCCGTTGATGGGTTGAACAACAGATCGGGGTTTTTTATAGGCAGCCGTTAGGCTAAAAAAGCATGGGTTTATAACGGCCCGAAACAACACTGCCAGGCAGATACACCCTGGCCTGTATTGGGTTGTGCAACAGTGACGGGGGTTTTATAGGGCTGGGAAAATTATTTTTATCGGCGCTCGATACTGACCCAATAAGGGCTGTGATAATCGATCTGCACCGGCAAGGATTTGGCCAGCAATTGCAGGGCGCCCTGGCTGTCGTCCAGCGGGAAAATCCCGCTCAGCCTCAGGCTCGCCGCCTCGGGGCTGACGCGGATGATGCCGCGCCGGTAGTCACGCAGGGCTTGCACCACTTCACCCAATGAGCGGTCACGCACTTCCAGCAAGCCTTGGGTCCACGAGGCCTCGCCGCCGCTGGCGGTTTCCAGGTCGAGGATGCCGTGGGCATTGAACGTGGCTTTCTGGCCGGCACTGATCACCTGCACAGCGCCGTCGCGCGTGGTGATTTCCACTTGGGAATGCAGCATCGTGATTTGGGTTCGATCCTCGCCCTGCTGTACCAGAAACCGCGTACCCAACGCGCGCATGCGGCCGTGTTCGGTCTCGACGATAAACGGTCTGAGACTGTCCTTGAAAACGTCCACCAGCAACTTGCCGTCGAGCAACTGCAACAGCCGTTGCCGAGCATCGAAATGCGTCAGCACCTTGCTGCGCGCATCCAGGGTCAATGCACTGCCATCCTCCAGCGTGAGGTTCAGGCGCTCGCCCGTACCGGTGCGCAAAGCGCCCAACGGCAACCAGCTGTCGGACAGCCGCGTGATCAGACTTCCAAACGATACAACGCCAACCAACGCCAGGGTATTGCGCAAGAAGCGCCGCCGGCCCGACGGTGCGTTGAGGGTGTGCAACAGGCTGTCACGGGGCATGCGGCGCAGTTCGTCATTGTTCAGCACGGCCGGGACGCCGCCCATCATGTTGAAGATTTCGGCACGCCGTGGGTCGCCCTCACTCCAGCGACGGAACGCCTGGTGCTCCTGAGCGCTGGCGTGCCCGGATTGCAGCAACGCCATCCACTGCGCCGCCTCGTCGATGATCGCCTCATCCGGCGCGCTGTGGCTCATGGCTGTGTCATCGCCAGGTAGCAGCGCTTGAACGCATCGGCCATGTACTGCTGAACCCGGCTGACCGAGACCTGCAGGCGCTCGGCGATCTGCGCATAGGTCAAACCGTCCAGCTGGTGATACAAAAACGCCGCCTTGGCCTTGGCCGACAAACCGTCGAGCAAGCGGTCGACTTCCAGCAGCGTCTCGATCAACAGCAAACGCTCCTCGGGCGACGGGTGCACCATCATCGGCGCCTGGGCCAATGCTTCCAGGTAGGCACGTTCCAGGTCCTGGCGACGCCAGCCCTCATACATCAGGCGCCGCGCGATGGTGGTCAGCAACGCCCGCGGCTCGCGGATTTGCGAAGGGTCGGGCAATGCCAGTACCCGCAGGAAGGTCTCCGATGCAATGTCCTGAGCCCCATGGGCGCAACCCATCGCCCGGCTTACCCGCGTGCAAAGCCAACTGTAGTCACTTTTGAACATCTGCCCAATCAGACCGAAATGTGGGTTCTGATTCACACCCATTGCATGCTCCATGCGAATAAAGGCCATTCAGCCTGGCGGTTGATGAGCAATGGAAAGCCATCGCTGGAGGCGGACTTTGCATGAGGGGAGCATAGGTTAGGAAAGAATAAAAAATAACAGCAGCCTGTCAAATTGGCATATGCAGAAAAATCAGATACGGGCCAGCGCCCTGGCTGTCAGGTCAGTGCGAAGACACATAGACAGAAGGCTGTACCGGCGCTGGCAGCGAATAGGTTGCTTTCATCCATTCGACTTCAGCATGGGGTGTGCGGCCGAAGTAGCGCTTGAACTCTCGGCTGAACTGCGATGCGCTTTCATAGCCCACGTTAAAAGCCGCAGATGAGGCCGACATGTCGTCGCGGAGCATCAACAACCTTGCCTGGTGCAGACGAGTCGATTTCAGGTACTGCATGGGTGAGGAGTCGGTGACTGTTCGAAAGTGCAGATGAAAGCTGGGTACGCTCATACTTGCCTCCTGGGCCAGGCACTCGACGTCCAGCCGCTCCTGGTAACAGCTGTGTATCTTGCGAATGGCGCGGGTCACCTTTGCGAAATGGCCTTGCTTGCCAAGGGCCGCCCGCATGGACCCTCCTTGTTCACCTGCGATGATCCGGTAGTAAATCTCGCGCACCAGCGAGGGGCCGAGGATCGGCCCGTCGACCGGATGGCTCATCGCTTCGAGAAAGCGCAGTGTGGACTCGCGCAACATCTCGTCCATCGGCGAGGAATACATGCCTTTGGGACGTTCGTGGGTCGGACCGGATTTTTCGTCAATTTCCAGGATCAGTTCGCCAGCGAGTTTGAAATCCAGGCGCATGTATACCGCCAGCATCGGTTCCTCTTCGCTGGCGTCGGTTTCCATGGTGAAAGGCACTGGCACAGACACCACCAGGTAGTGCTGGGCGTCGTAAAGGTAGACCTCGTCGCCCAGATAGCCGAGCTTGCGCCCCTGGCACAGGATGACGATGCCAGGCTCGTAGAGCACTGGCGTGCGGGTCAGCGGGCGATTGGAGCGCAGGAAGCGTATGTCTTCCAGTGCGCTCAGGTTGTAGCCCTCCAGGGGGGCCAACTGCTCCATCAGTTGGACCATGCGCCGGGTTCGCGCGGCAAAATGATTCATAGGCCCCTCTTGCGGTTTCACGAAGCGTGACCATCCGTAGAGCGTGTCAGTGCTTCCCATTGGTCGATGTCACGCAGGGATTGCGTCAGCTTTTCGCGCACAAAGCCTATCGCATCGCTGCCGAGCAGCAGGTGGGCCGGTGGGTTGTCGCTGGCGATCAACTGCAGCATGGCTTGCGCGGCTTTTTGCGGGTCTCCCAGTTGGTGGCCGCTTTTCGCTTCGCGCGCCTGGCGTACCGGATCAAAGCTGGCATCGTAGTCGGCAATGCTGCGGGGCGTACGCTGCATCGAGCGGCCGGCCCAATCGGTGCGAAATGAGCCTGGCGCCACAGCGGTGACAAAAATGTTGAATGGCTTGAGTTCTTTGCTCAGGGTGTCGGAGATGCCTTCCAGCGCGAACTTGCTGGCGCAGTAGTAGGCGATACCCGGCATCGTGATGGTGCCGCCCATGGACGTGATGTTGATGATGTGCCCGCTGCGGCGCTGGCGGAAGTACGGCACAAACGCCTTGGTCACGGCAACGGCGCCGAACACGTTGACGTCGAACTGACGACGCATTTCTTCCAGCGGCGACTCTTCGAAAATGCCCTCATGGCCGTAACCTGCGTTGTTCACCAGGACATCCACCGGGCCGTAGCGGGTCTCGATCTCGGCAACGACGCTGTCGATCCGCTCAAAGTCGGTGACATCCAGGATCACGCCATGAGCACGCTCCGCTGATAATGCCTCGAACGTTTGCAGCGCGGCTTCGTTGCGAACGGTACCAATGACACGGTGGCCTGCAGCCAGTGCCTCGGTCGCGAGGGCCTTGCCAAAGCCGCTGCTGATGCCGGTGATGAACAGGGTTTTGCGAGTGCTCATGGAAATTCCTCTCGGTTACTGAGTGCTAATGGTAGCCAAGCCACCGCTGGCGACCTATGCCGGATCATCTATGAGGCTTGCCTATTCCTATTCGCTTCTACTCGTACTCTCAATTGTCCCGATGTGGCTCGATTGACGCAGGCTGATGCGTGATCCGGCCCGCCCCAGTGGGTGTCACTGAGGCGGTCGGCACCACTCCACGTTACGTCAGCCAGACATCGACCTGCCGCTCCGCGCCCTCTATAAACACCAAGGCCTCGACCTGCCCCGCCTCTATCAGGTCTTGGCTGACGCCTTTTATCAGTTCAAGCTGCGCGGCGCTGTCGACCAGCTCAACACGTGCTACCGGAGCCTTCATGGATTGGCTGGCGTCAGACTTTGCTTTGCGAATCGCAGACAGCACGCTGCTCAGGCTCATCAATAACTGTTCAACAGCCGCATCAGGGCAAGCGTCCCCTTGCGGCCAGGGCGCCTTGTGCACTGAGCCGCAATTCCAGGATTGCCAGACCTCCTCACACACAAAGGGCAGAAATGGCGCAAACAGTCGCTGCTGCACGCTCAGCGCATGTGCCAATGCATTACGCGCCGAGTAGCCATCGGGTCGATAGGCACGACGTTTGACCAATTCGACGTAGTCATCGCAAAACCACCAGAAGAATCCTTCGATACGCGACAACGCCCCGCTGTAGTCATAGGCCTCCAGCGCGACGGTAGCGTCCTGGACTACGCCACCCAAACGTTCAAGCATGGCTTGATCCAGCGGTTGGTCGATATCCCCGGTGTCATCCTTCGCAAAGCCTTGAACCAACCTCGAAAGATTGAACAGCTTGACGGCCAGGCGGCGGCCGATTTTCATCTGCTGCTCTTCAAAGGCTGTGTCACTGCCGAGCCGCGCCGAGGCAGCCCAATAGCGCACGCCGTCACTTCCATACTGGTCGAGCAAGGCTTGAGGGGTGACCACATTCCCCTTGGACTTGGACATTTTCTTGCGATCGGGATCAAGGATCCACCCGGAAAGCGCGACGTTGCGCCATGGCGCGCAACCGTGTTCAAAATGGCTGCGTACCAGTGTCGAGAACAGCCAGGTTCGGATTATGTCGTGACCTTGGGGCCTGAGGTCCATCGGGTATATTTTGGCAAACAACCCATCGTCCTCTCCCCAGCCGCCGGCAATCTGAGGCGTCAGGGAACTGGTGGCCCAGGTGTCCATGATGTCTTGTTCGCCGATAAACCCGTTGGGTTGACCACGTTGTTCGGGTCGATACCCAGGCGGTGTATCCAGGCCCGGATCAACAGGCAGGCTTGCCTCACTGGCGATAATCGGAGCGCCATGCTCGGCTTCGCCTTGTGCGTCCAGGCGATACCAGAACGGAATCGGCACGCCGAACGTACGTTGACGACTGATTAGCCAGTCTCCATTCAACCCCCCTACCCAATGCTCGTAACGCCTGAGCATGTGCGGCGGATGCCAGTCCAACGCCTGGCCAGCGTCGAGCAACACGTCCCTCAGGTTCGCGTCGCGTCCGCCATTGCGCAAGTACCATTGCCGCGTCGCGAGAATTTCCAAAGGCCGGTCGCCTTTCTCGAAGAACCTTACCGCGTGGTTAATCGGTCGTGGTTCATCTCGCATGGCGCCGCAGTCACGCAACATCGAAACGAGCTGCGTACGAACCTGGGACAGGGTACGGCCGGCCAGGCCTGCGTAGGCCTGTTGGCTGCGCGGAGTCGTCAACCAGGAGGGCGTCTCAAGTAACAGGCGCCCGTCCTTTCCCAGGACTGACCGTGTGGGCAGCTGCAACTCCCGCCACCAAATCACATCGGTTAGATCGCCAAAGGTGCAGACCATCGCCAACCCGGTGCCCTTGCCGGGGTCACCCAAAGGGTGGGCCAGCAGCGGAACGTCCAGGTCAAAAATCGGCGCACGCACGGTCTGCCCGAACCTCGCCTGATAACGAGCGTCGTCCGGGTGAGCCACCAGCGCCACGCATGCCATCAGCAACTCAGGTCGAGTCGTAGCAATCTTCAGTTCGGCACCATCAGCCGCGTCGAAGCCGAGCTCGTGATACGCACCCGCAACCTCGCGCTCCTCAAGCTCTGCCTGGGCTACGGCCGTCTGGAACGTCACATCCCAGAGGCACGGAGCCTCCTGGCTATACAGTTCGCCACGCTGGTAGTTACGCAGTAACGCGCGCTGACTGGCTCGTTGGGAGCGTTCATCAATGGTGGCGTATGAAAGACTCCAATCAACGGACAAGCCCAGTTGCACGAACAGTGCACGGAACGCTTGCTCATCGATGGCCGTCAGCTCATGGCACAACTCGATAAAGTTGCGCCGACTGATGACGGCAAAGTCAGCCCGTTTTAATGGAATTGACTCGGAGGGTTTGAAGCCAGGCTGGTAAGCGGCCAACGAGTCGCAACGTACGCCGTAGAAATTCTCGACCCTGCGTTCGGTCGGCAAGCCATTGTCGTCCCAACCCATGGGGTAGAACACAGCCTTGCCGCGCATCCGCTGGAACCGGGCGATGATATCGGTGTGGGTGTAGCTGAAGACATGGCCAACGTGCAACGAACCTGAGGCTGTCGGTGGCGGCGTGTCGATGGAGAATACAGCGTCGCGTTGGGCGCTGTGGTCAAAGGCATACGTGCCTTCGAGCTGCCAATGCTGAGACCAGCGTGTTTCGAGGTTTTCAAGCGAGGGGGTGACGGTTTGATCGTTTAGAACTTCATCACGTTTAACGGTGACATAGCTTCCTCCTGTCAACATCATGGGGCGCGACAACGGTTGCGCGCCGAAGCAAACTTTATATTCAATCGCCTGCGGAAAGTAAACCCCTTGAACCAGGCCATTTTTTCCAGAAAATAGCGTAAAAACAGTCCGGAAGATTTCTCACATTCAACAGGTACCCTATGCACACCCCCGTCACAATCATCGGTGCTGGCCTGGGCGGTCTCATCCTGGCCCGCGTGCTGTACGTCCACGGTATTGCCGCCACCGTCTATGAAGCGGAACCGTCGGCAACCGCACGCGCCCAAGGCGGGATGCTCGATATCCACGACTACAACGGCCAACTGGCCTTGCAGGCCGCGGGCCTGACGGACGAGTTCCGCGCGCTTATCCTGAAAGGTCGCGAGGCGACTCGGGTGCTTGATTGGCAGGGTGCCACTCTGTTGGATCAACCCGACGACGGCACAGGCGGCCGTCCCGAGGTCATGCGTGGCGAGCTGCGCAAGATGCTCCTCGATTCACTGCCCGCCGGTACTGTGCGCTGGGGCCACAAGGTCAAGAGCGTGCGCGCCCTCGGCGAGGGTCGCCACGAAGTGACCTTCGCCGACGGTACTTGCGTTGCCACCCACCTGCTGGTTGGCGCGGACGGAGCCTGGTCAAAGGTCCGGCCGCTGCTCAGCGACGCTGCCCCCGAGTACATGGGCCGCTCGTTGATCGAAACCTACCTGTATGACAGCGACGCCCGGCACCCGGCCACCTCCAGGGCGGTAGGTGGCGGTGCGATGTTCGCACTTCAACCGGGAAAAGGGATCCAGGCGCACCGTGAGACGGGCGCCACGCTGCACACCTACGTAGTGCTCACCGAATCCCAAAGCTGGTTTGCCACCATCGATTTCACCGACACGGCAACGGCGGCGGCACGGATCGCGCAGGAATTCGCAGGCTGGTCCCCTGCCCTCACGGCATTGATCACCGACAGCGACACCGAACTGGTCTGGCGCCCGCTCTTTATGCTGCCGGTTGAGCACCGCTGGGACCGGATGCCGGGCGTAACGCTGATCGGTGATGCCGCACACCTTGCGGCCCCGAATGGCGAAGGCGCGAACCTGGCCATGTACGATGGTGCCGAACTCGGCAAGGCCATCGCCTCATACCCTGATGACGTCGAAGCCGCCCTGGGCGAATACGAACAGGCCATGTTCCCGCGCAGCGCGCAAATGGCTGCCGAAGGGAATGAACTGCATGAGTTGCTGTTTGGTGACGATGCCCCCTATAGCCTGGTCAGCATGTTCAACGGGGCAAGTGCCTGAACAGGGCTCGGGTCAATCACACTGGAAGGACTCAAGGACGTTATAAATTTCGGCAACCACCTGCCGTGTCGCGCCCTCAATGGTTCCTTCATTCCGGCATAACACCCAGCCGTGATCCGCAACCGCTCGCTCGAACGCCCGGGTACAGGCGACATGTTCTGCCAGCGTGTGGATCACGGTACTGCTCAGTCCGCGCCGGCGTGCCGCGGCCCGTGCCCATGAAATATCAGGGGCAGTGACGACCCCGACATGCAGGTCCGGCACTTGCACGTTTCGATCAATGTTCAACTGCAGGATTTCTGCCAGCGGGACTTCCCGGCGAAACGCGGCATCAGACGGGTACCAGCGGTCGATCAGGACGATGCTGCCTGGAGGCTGTCTAGCCAGCACGTGCCGGGAAATCCACGCGCGGCTATCAGCGAAGCGTTCACAAACCTCCCACTCCAGATCCAGGCCGGGATGCCTGGCGAGTCTGTTAACGAGGGTCATTGTTTCACTTCTGAAGGGATCGCTTTTTCTCTCGCAAAGCCGGATCACCATTCTGTTGTCAGCCCTAAGCGCTTTTGTTACGGACTCCAGCAATGTGGTTTTGCCAGTACCCTTGGGGCCATCCATGGAAACAAACAACGGACGGCCAGCCGCCTGGCTCAACACGGCTTGTCGGTCCGGCTGCGCATGGTTTCGGCGATCACCCTGGCCAGTGCAGATTGATCGAATGGCTTGGGTAAGCGCGTCAATGTGGTCTTGAGGTCCAGGGAGATTTCCGCAAAGCCCGAGGAAAGAATGATGGGAAGGTTGGGATACAACGACTCGATGTTGCCGGCAAGCTCGATCCCGGTCATGTCCGGCATTGCCATGTCTGTCACGACCAGGTCAAAGCACGCGCCTTGCGCCAGGAACGCCAACGCAGCATGGCCGTCTCCTGCCGACACAACAATGGCCCAGGTCTTCAAGCATCGCCCCGGTGCTGATCAGCACCAGCGGGTCGTCATCTACCAGCAGAATCTCGAGGCATTGCTGATGGGCTGCATCGGGTGTATCTGCAGTTGATGCCAGCGCCGCAGACTGTGTGGTGTCGGTCACCGCCACCGGTAACCAGAGCTCTGCGGCTGTGCCCTCTCCTACCCGACTCTTCAGCACAAAGTGGCCCTGTGACTGTGCCGCCAGGCCATGCACCATCGAAAGCCCAAGCCCGGTGCCTTTTCCCGCTCCCTTGGTGGTGAAGAACGGCTCCATGGCCCGTTGCAAGGTCGCGTCATTCATCCCGGGGCCGGTGTCGATGACAGAGATGCAAATCAACCTTTGCGAGTCATTCGTCCCGCCGGGAAACGCATCCTCCCGCGCTGAAATCAGGATCCTGCCCCGACCTTCCATTGCGTCCCGGGCGTTGATCACCAGGTTCATGACGGCCATTTCCAGTTGGCTCATGTCAACCAATACCGGCCGCAGGATCAATGGGAACTGTGTGTCGACGTTGATGCCTGCGCCCAGCATTCGGGACAGCAGGTCTGACATGTTGCGGATCAGATCGCCCACATCCACAGGCTGAGGATCAAGCTCCTGGCGACGGGCAAAGGCCAGCATGCGCTGAGTCAGCGTTGCGCCCCGCTGGGCGCCCGCGATGGCATTATTCAGTAAGGCGCAGGTTCTCGAGTCCTGCGGGACACGCTTCTTGGCGAGTTCAAGACTCCCCAGAATCACCATCAAGAGGTTGTTGAAGTCATGGGCGATGCCGCCGGTGAGCTGGCCCAGGGACTCCATTTTCTGGGATTGGAATAACGCCTCTCGGGTTTCCTTGATCTCCTGTTGAGCCTGGACGCTTTCGGTAACGTCCCGGGTGATCTTCGCAAACCCCACCAGCTCACCCAGTTCATTCTTGATCGGGTCGATAACCACATGGGCGAGGAATCCCGTGCCGTCCTTGCGCAGGCGCCAGCCCTGCCCTTCGTAACGACCTTCCCTGACCACCGTTTCAAGGGCGCGCTGGGGGACGTTGTGGTCTACGTCCTCACGCTGGAAGAACATGGAGTAATGCCTGCCGATGACTTCTGCCGGCCGGTAACCCTTGATGCGCTGGGCGCCGGCGTTCCAGGTGGTGATCACGCCGTTGGGGTCCAGCATATACAGCGCGTAGTCGGTGACGCCTTGCACCAGCAGGCTGAATTGCTGCTCGCTCTGGCGCAGCGCCTGCTCCGCGGCCTTACGCTCGGTCAGGTCCCGTGTGACCTTGGCGAAGCCAATCAACGTGCCGTCGTCGGCGCGTATCGGGTCGATGATCACCAGTGCCCAGAGACGAGTCCCATCCTTGCGGATGCGCCAACCTTCGCCCTCGAAGCGCCCTGACTGCTCGGCGCTCTTGAGTGCCCGGCCCGGCAAGTCCGAGGCCAGGTCTTCCGGGGTGTAGAACAGCGAAAAATGCCTGCCCAGCACTTCACTCTGTTCGTACTGCTTGATCTTTCTCGCCCCGGAGTTCCAACTGCGAATCAAGCCGTTCGTATCAAGCATATAGATGGCATAGTCGACCACTGCGTCGACGAGCAGTCGATACCGGTCGTCCTGATTGAAAGGCCCTTGCGCAGGATGGGATGGCATCAGGAAAGTCTCGGGACAAATGAGTGGCTTGAACCCTCAGTATGTCTAAAAAAATCCCCGGCCCACCAATTTATTCATCTGGACAGTTGTTTTGAGTCAACCGCCGCCGTTGCGCGCAAACCGTGGAATCTTCAATCCCAGGCTTTCCCGCAAGGTCGTACCTTCATAAGCCGTGCGATACACGCCGCGCTCCTGCAACAACGGGATGACCTCGTGCGTGAAGCGTTTGAACTGCTCCGGATGGCCGATGTAGATGTTGAAACCATCCACCGCGCGGGCTTCAAGCCAGTCAGCCATTTTCCGAGCGACGGTATCCGCCGATCCGACAAACGCTCCCGGGCGCAGTTGCCGCCCGAACTCCACCGCCTGGCGCAATGTAAAACCTTTCTCCCGTGCCTGATCGGCAATGCGTTTGGCCGCGGTAAAAAAGCTGCTGCGTGCCGCCTCCAGGCTCTCCTGCGGGAACGGCGCATCAAGGTCGTACTGGCTGAAATCATGCCAGCCGAAATTGCGTCCGAACTCCTTCAGCGCCAGCTCGAAACTGTGGTCGGCCTGATGGTAGTGCCGCTCGATTTCACGCGCCTGTTCATCGGTATCGCCCACATAAATCTCGGCGCCGGGCATCACCAGCAATTGCTCCGGGTCACGGCCATGTTGCAGCGCCCTGCCCTTGATATCCCGATAAAAAGCCTGGCCCTGCTCGATGCTGGCCGCATGGGTAAAGATCACATCGGCCGTGGCCGCACCGAGGTCGCGGCCTTGTTCCGAATCGCCAGCCTGGAAGATCACCGGTTGGCCCTGGGGTGAGCGCTGGATATTCAGCGGCCCGACCACGGAAAAGTGCTCGCCCTTGTGATTCAGGCTGTGGAGTTTGGCGGGGTCGAGAAACCGGCCGGTGGCGCGGTCACGCACGAAGGCATCTTCCTCATAGGAGTTCCACAGGCCCTGCACGACCTGGACGTGTTCGGCCGCCCGGCCATAGCGGGTGTCGTAGTCATAATGTTCGTCGCGGCTGTAGTTGCCGGCGGTACCGGCGTCGCCGCTGGTGACCACGTTCCAGCCGGCGCGGCCTTTGCTGATCAGGTCGAGTGAGGCCAGGCGCCGCGCGACGTTATAGGGCGAGTTGTAAGAGGTCGTCAGCGTACCGACCAGGCCCAGGTGCCGGGTGCTTACGGCAAGTGCCGATAACAGCGTCAGCGGCTCCAGCCGGTTCAGGTAGTGGGATGGCGAACCCGGTGTGATGAATTGGCTGTCGACGATGAACATCAAGTCGAACAATGCCGCCTCGGCCTGGCGTGCAATGTCGATGTACCAGTCGACGTTGACGCTGGCATCGGCCGGCAGTTGAGGGTCGAGCCATAGATTGTGGCGGCCGGGCCCGCCGCAGCCCATGGTCAGGGCGCCCAGTTTGAGCTGTCTTTTTTGGGTCATGTCTGACGTATTCCTTGAAGCGTTCAGGGCTGAATTTTGGCGACGGCAGGCTGCAAGGACGCCGCGAAGGAGTCGTCGAACAGCTTGGCTGCCGGGTAAGACTTGACCAGTCCCTGGCTTGCGAAAAAGTCCACGGTCTTTTGTGCTTCTACAGGCGACTGGGCTGTCACCGGTTCGACCGTCGTGCGTGCCCGGGCAAACCAGGCGCGGGCAATGTCGGCATCTGCGCGGGTGCGCTTGGCCCAGGCATCTGCATACGCGTCGGCGTTGGCCGGGCTTTGGCGTGTCCAGTCACGGGCTTTCTTCAGGCGCTGGAGAAAATCGCTGATTTGCGCACGCTTGTTATCGACGGCTTTGGTGCTGGCGGCAACGAAGCTCTGGGCCGGGATCAGCCCGTCTGCGGTCGCCAATACCCGTGCACCCTGGCGTTCCTGTTGGGTGACGTAGGGTTCCCAGGTGGCGATGACGTCGACCGAACCGCCTTCCAGTGCATGGGAAGCATCCAGTGCACTGAGGTAACGCAACTCCAGGGCGTCTTTCGGCACGCCGGCCTTATCCAGTGCGGTCAGCAGCAGTTGCTGGCTCCAGGAGCCTTTCCAGATGGCGGCGCGCTTGCCTTTGAGGTCCGCAAGGCTGTGGATCGAGGAATCCTTTTTCACCAGGATGGCCACGCCCTCGAGGTTTTGCCGGCTGATGGCAATCACCTTGATCGGTGCGCCGAGTGCACCGAGGAACAGCACGGGCGCATCGCCGAGCAGGCCGATGTCGAGGCTGTTGGTATTGAGGGCTTCCGCCACCGGAGACCCGGCGGTGAATTGCTTCCATTCAAGGGTGTAGGGCAGATCATCCAGCACCCCCGCCGCTTCCATCACGGCCTGGGCGTTGTAGCTTTGGTCTCCGACCACCAGCGTTTGCGCGTTCGCGGTCAGGCACAGCAGCGTGGCGGCCAACCCGGCCGCCAGTTTTGTCAGGTAACGCACGTTCGTCTCCAGATGCCTTCTCAAGCATTGAAAGTCGATCCGCGCGTGCGGTCTCGGCAGTGTTCGTAGGGAGGGCTACGATGAGGGGCTGACGGCTGCATGTAAAATACTTATAACGCATAACCTAATTCGATATTAATGCGTTAAATGCATTTTTGTGGGTGGTCGGCGCGCACGGACATTGCGTACCCGCCTGCACCACCTACACTGATTTGAATTCGGCGACTCTCGCGCCATTTTTTCAGCCGTATGGCCCGATGCCCGCGCACTCATTGCTCAACAAATAAAGCAGTTAACCAACTGATTAATCAGAGTAAATATGAAAGAGCAGCCTCGGCAGCTTGCATCGGCACCGCAACCAGTGGCGCACAGCCGCGCCCTTTTTCGACCACCCCACCTTCTGGCTCCGTTGAGCCTGCTGTGCATCGCCCTCGCCGGATGCACCGTCGGGCCCGATTTCGCGCGCCCTGAGGTGCCGGCGAACGCCGATTATTCACGAGAAAAACTCACCTCCACCGCCAAGGCCGATATCGACACCGGCGGTGCGGCGCAGCGGTTGATCGCCGGGATGGATATTCCCGGGCAATGGTGGACGCTGTTCCGCTCGCCGGAACTGAACGCGCTGGTGGAGGAAGCCTTGCGCGCCAACCCGGATGTCACCGCCGCGCAGGCGGCATTGCGCCAGGCCAACGAGCTGGTCTATGCCGACCAGGCGTCGCTGTTTCCCTCGGTGAGCGGCAACGTGCAGAAGGCCCGCGAGAAAGTATCGGGCGTCACCTCGGGCCTGCCGGAGTCGCCGATTCTCACGGTGAGTTCGGCGTCGCTGAGCGTGTCCTACGCCCCGGATGTGTTCGGCGGCACGCGCCGGCAAATTGAATCCACCTCGGCGCAGGCCGAGTACGAACGCTTCCAGTTGGAGGCGACCTACCTCACCTTGACCTCCAATGTGGTGAACACCGCAGTCAGCCTGGCCTCTATACGCGACCAGATCGCCGCCACCGAAACCATCATTCGGCTACAGAGTGATCAGCTCGACGTCCTGCAGGCGCAGCGCCGGCTGGGTGCGATCGGCGACTCCGACGTGCTCACACAGCAGACCGCGCTGGCGCAAACCCGTGCCACCTTGCCGCCCCTGCAAAAGCAGTTCGCCCAGACCCGCAACCAGTTGATGGCCTACCTCGGCCGGTTTCCCAACCAGGACCGGGACGAGCGCTTCAACCTCGCCTCCCTGCACCTGCCCGAAGAACTGCCGCTCAGCCTGCCTTCGGCCATCGTTGGCCAGCGGCCCGATGTGCGTTCCGCGCAGGCGCAACTGCATCAGGCCAGTGCCAATATCGGCGTGGCCGTCGCCAATCAGTTGCCCCAGTTCAGCATTACCGGGTCGGTGGGCTCCACGGTGGCCAGCGGGACCAAATTGTTTTCGGCGGGCAGTGGGGTCTGGAGCCTTGCCGGGTCGATCACCCAACCGATCTTTGATGCCGGCGCACTCGAACATCGCAAACGCGCTGCCGTGGCCGCCTATGACGAGTCGGCAGCCCGCTACCGTGGCACGGTGATCGGCGCGTTCCAGGACGTGGCCAACGCACTGCGGGCGCTGGAGGCGGATGCCGATGCGCTCAACCAGCAGGTGGTGGCCGAGCGCTCTGCCCAAGCCAACCTGGACCTGGTGCAGGCGCAGTTCAAACTCGGTGCCGTGGCGTACATCAACCTGCTCACGGCCCAGCAAACCTACCAGAACACCGTGCTGGCCCGGGTCAGGGCGCAGGCCTCCCGCTACAGCGACACCACCGCGCTCTTCCAGGCATTGGGTGGCGGATGGTGGAACCGTACCGATGTGGACCCTGCCACCAAGGGCCGGCCTGATCGGTTCGGCCTGCCTTCGTGGAACGAGATCATGCCGGCCAGGAACGAGGCAGCGCCTGCCGATTCGGCACGGTTCAACTGAACTGAACTCTTGAAACAGCGAGAACATCCATGGCTGACGTCATAACCGCCTCTCCCCTGCCCACCGAGCCCGGCGCACCGCGCAAGCGCCGACTGTGGCGGCCGATGATCATCATGATCGTGGTGGTGCTGGTGATTGTGGCGATCATTGCCGGGGTGAAGTTCGTGCAGATTTCGGCGCTGATCGCCCAGTCGAAAATGCCCCTGCCCGCCTCCGTGGTCACGGCCATGAAGGTGCCGTTCAGCGACTGGCAACCGAATGTCAGCGCCGTGGGCTCAATGAAAGCGGTCAGGGGGGTGGATGTGACCACTGAAGTGGGCGGCATCGTGCGCACCATCGGCTTCACGCCCGGGCAAGAAGTGGCGGCCCAGGCGCTGCTCGTCCAGCTGAATGCCGACTCGGACATCGCGCAATTGCATTCCCTTGAGGCCACGGCCGACCTGGCGGTGATCGTCCTCAAGCGTGACAAGGCGCAACTGGCGGTTAACGCCATCTCCCAGGCACAAGTGGACACTGACACCGCCGACCTCAAAGCCAAGCTCGCCGCCGCCGAACAACAGCGCGCGCTGGTGGCGAAAAAAACCATCCGCGCACCGTTTGCCGGGCGCATCGGCATCACCAGCGTCAACCCTGGCCAATACCTCAACCCCGGCGACAAGATCGCCACGCTGCAAACCTTCGATCCGATCTACATCGACTTCACGGTGCCCCAGACTCAAATGGAGGCCATCGCCATCGGCCAGGGGGTTTCGGTAACGGCCGACGGCCTGTCGAATCAAACCTTCACCGGCAAGATCAGCACCATCGACACCCAGTTCGACGCCACCACGCGCAATGTCACCGTGGAAGCCACCGTCGACAACCCCAAACAGAACCTGGTGCCCGGGATGTTTGCCCGCGCCGTGGTCAACTCCGGTGCGACGCAGCGCTACCTCACCGTTCCGCAGACATCGGTGACCTACAACCCTTACGGCACCACAGTATTCATTGCTACATCGAGCAAGAACGACAAGGGTGAGGAAGTCCTCACCGCGCAACAGACTTTCATCAAGACCGGGCCGACCCGGGGCGATCAGGTGGCGATCCTGTCGGGCGTGAAGGAAGGTGACCTGCTGATCACCAGCGGCCAGATGAAGCTCAAGAATGGCTCGCCGGTGAAGGTCGATAACAGCGCCGCGCCGCTGAACGATCCTGCGCCGACTCCCCAAGAACACTAAAGGTGTCCCATGAAGCTTACCGATACCTTTATCCAGCGGCCGGTCTGGGCGATTGTCGTCTCGCTGTTCATCCTGATCCTGGGGCTGCGCTCGATCTTCGAATTGCCGGTGAACCAATGGCCACGCACCGAAAATACCGTGGTCACCATCACTACCGCCTACTACGGCGCGGACGCCTCCACCGTTGCCGGCTTTATTACCCAGCCGCTTGAATCGGCCATCGCCCAGGCCCAGGGCATTGACTACCTGTCTTCAACGAGCATCACCGGTGTCTCGACGATTACCGCCACGCTGCGGCTGAATTACGACGCGAGCAAGGCCCTCACCGAGATCAACACCCAGGTCAACTCGGTCAAGAACCAACTGCCGGCGCAGTCCCAGGAACCGGTGCTGACGGTGGCGGTCGGGCAGACCACAGACGCCATGTACCTGGGTTTCTACAGCGACACCCTGCCCACCAACAACATCACCGACTACCTGGTGCGGGTGGTCAAGCCCAAGCTGGACTCGATCCAGGGCGTGCAAACCGCAGAAATCCTCGGCGGGCGCCAGTTCGCCCTGCGCGCCTGGATGGACCCGAACAAACTGGCGGCGCATAACGTGACCGCCCAGGACGTGTCCACCGCCCTGGCCAACAACAACTACCTGTCTGCCGTCGGTTCCACCCGTGGGCAAACGGTGACGGTCGACCTGACGGCCGGGACCGACTTGCACACGGTGGATGAATTCAAGCGGCTGGTGGTCAAGCAGAAAGGCGATGCCCTAGTGTACCTGGAGGACGTGGCCACCGTCACCCTCGGCGCCGAAAGCTACGACAGCAGCGTGGCGTTTTCCGGCAAGCGTTCGGTGTTCATCGGCATCAAGACGGCGCCGACTGCAAATATCCTGACGGTGGCCGACAGCGTGCGCGAGGCCTTCCCCGAGCTGCAATCCCAGTTGCCCACCGGGGTACGCGGCGAGATCGTGTATGACTCCACGGAGTTCATCAACACCTCGATCTATGAGGTGGTGAAGACCCTGGTCGAGGCGATGATCATTGTGTCGGTGGTGATCTACCTGTTTCTCGGCTCGTTCCGCGCGGTGATCGTGCCGCTGGTGGCGATCCCGCTGTCGCTGGTCGGGACCTTCTTCATCATGTACCTGCTGGGGTACTCGATAAACCTGCTGACCCTGCTTGCCCTGGTATTGGCGATCGGCCTGGTGGTGGACGACGCGATTATCGTGGTGGAAAACGTCGACCGGCATATCAAGGAAGAAGGCAAAGGCGTGCTGGAGGCTGCGCTGGTTGCCGCGCGGGAACTGGGTGGGCCGATCATCGCGATGACCGTGGTGCTGATCGCGGCCTACGTGCCCATCGGGCTGCGCAGCGGCCTTACCGGTGCGCTGTTCAAGGAGTTCTGTTTCTCGCTGGCGGGTGCCGTGACTGTGTCGGCCGTGGTGGCGTTGACGCTTTCGCCGATGATGACGTCCCGGCTGTTCAAGACCGGGCAGGAAGAAGGTCGTTTCGCCCGCAAGCTCGATCAGTACTTTGACTGGTTGCGGGGCCGTTACCACCGCGTACTCTCGGGCGGCCTGAACGTATGGCCGGTGCTGGTGACGTTTGGTTTTGTGCTGTTCCTGTTGGTGGCCGCCAGCGGCATGACCGCCAAAAGCGAACTGTCGCCCACCGAGGACCAGGGGCTGGTGTTCATGCAGATCAAGGGCCCGCCCACCGCTTCGCCGCAGCAGATGGAGCGCATCGCCGACCAGGCCTTCCAGATCGCCAACAAAGAGCCGGAATACGCGCAGATGTTCCAGCTGACCGGGTTGCCTATCCTCAACCAGGGCCTGGGCGGTGTGCTGCTGAAAAACTGGGGCGACCGCTCGCGCTCCCAAGCCCAACTGATATTGGAACTCCAGCAGAAATGGAACCAGGTGCCGGGCGCCACCATCGCCGCCTTCCCCCTGCCGTCGCTGCCGGGCGCCCAGGGCTTGCCGGTGCAGTTCGTGATCACCACCACCGACTCGGTGGAAAACCTCAATGAAGTCGCCCAGGCCGTGGTGGTCGAGGCCCAGAAACAACAGCTGTTCTATTTCTCCGACATGGACCTGAAACTCGACAAGCCACAAGCCAAGCTGGTGGTGGACCGGGAAAAAATCGCCGCACTGGGCATGACCCAGGCCGACGTCGGTGCGGCGCTGTCCGCGGCACTGGGCGGCAACTACGTGAACTACTTCTCCACTGCCGGGCGCTCGTACAAAGTCATTCCCCAGGTGTTGCAGGTTGATCGCCTCAACCCGGACCAGATTCTCGATTACTACATCCGCACCCCATCCGGCAGCATGATCCAGGCGCGCACCGTGGCGCATATCGAAACCTCGACCCAGCCGGAATCCATCAACCACTTCCAGCAGCTCAACTCGGCGACCCTGTCGGGCGTCAGCGGCGTGGCCCAGGGCGAACTGCTGGCGAAACTGAACACCATTCTGACCAATATTGCGCCGTCGGGTTACACCTCGGACTTCTCCGGCGAATCACGCCAGTTCATGCAGGAATCCGGCGGGTTCTTCGGCTTGCTGATGTTCTCGATCCTGATCGTGTACCTGGCCCTGGCGTTTCAGTTCGAGAGTTTCCGCGACCCGGTGGTGATCCTGTTCTCGGTGCCCCCTGCACTCTTCGGCGCGTTGGCGTTTATCACCATGGGGTTTGCCTCGATCAACGTGTACACCCAGGTGGGGCTGGTGACGTTGCTGGGGTTGATCACCAAGCACGGGATCCTGATCGTGCAGTTTGCCAACGAGTTGCAGCGCGCCGGTCACAGCAAGCGTGAGGCCATAGAAGAAGCGGCCGGCGTGCGTCTGCGGCCGATCCTGATGACCACCGCCGCCATGGTGCTGGGCGTGGTGCCGCTGGTGTGGGCCTCCGGTGCCGGGGCTGCGGGACGGCATGACATGGGCCTGGTGATCTTCGCCGGGTTGTCGATCGGTACCGTGCTGACGCTGTTCATGGTGCCGGCGATGTATATGTTCATTGGCTCCACGCACCATCAGGAGGCGGAACAGCCGGTCCCCGTGTAGGAGCGAGCTTGCTCGCTCCTGCAGTGGATCAGTGGGTCAGATCACTACCCGCAGCGCCAAGCCTTCATACGCATCCAGGGTGATGGTGAAATCACCCTCGGGTGTCAGATCGCCCTCCACCCGCTCATTGATGATGTCCACCACCGGCCCGGGCGCAATATCGGGCAGGTGCAGGGTTTCCGTAATCGGCGTCGAGCCGAAGTTCAGCGCCGTGATCTGAGTACCTTTGCCCGCCGGCAGCTCGTGCACCATGATCAACAGCCCCGGGTGCTGCACATCCGGCACCAGGATCTGGCGGCTGGCGGCGATGTCGTAGGCTCGGCGCACCGCGAGGATTCTTTGCAGTTGCGAGGCAAATGAATCCGGGTCGGCCAACTGGCTGATCAGGCTGCCATACAAGGTTTTCGGGCGCGGCATCTGCCCGGCGGATTGCTCCGCATCCGGATTCAGGTCCACCAGGTCATAGGCGCCGCGATGGATCCAGCGTGTGTCGCCATCCAGCATCAAGTGGGCCACCTCCTGCGCCGGTAACGGCAATGCGCCCACCAGGTCCCAGCCGGACAGTGCAAACACCCCCGGTTGCATCGCGTTGTACATCACCAGCAGCAGGTGAATCTGGCGGATCTGCTGGATATCCGCCGGGGTAATCGCCTCAAGGTCGCGAATACCCAGCGCCGCCGTGATGATGCTGGCGGTGGTGCAGGACACGCCGTTGGTCACGAACTTCAGGTTATACGGCGCGTGTTCGCCAGCCAGGCGTTCGTACATCTGCTCACGGATATGCTCGCGCAGGATGCCGCCGGGAAAGGTCTGCCCCTGATAGAGGTAGGTGTCATGGGCGTGCAACGTCCAGAAGTGCACCAGTTCCAGGGTCAGCTCGTCATGGTTCTGCAAGGCATGGATCAGCGAGCCGGGGTCGATGCCCAGGGTGTGCATCTCCCGCAGCATCAGGCGCAGGAATTCGGTGTCGCCCATCAATAACGCGTGCTGGTAAGCCGGGCGCGTGATGAAGTCGTAGGACAGGTCTGCGCCGCCGTGGGACATGGCGGCGATGTCGTCCACCGTCAGGTTCAGTTCCTGGAAGCTGAAACCGCCCGCCTTGCGAATCGCGCCGCCCAGGATCTGGTTGCCGGTGATGGACAGCGGATGGCTTTCAGACCAGGCGTTACCTTCCAGTTTTCGTTCCACGCCAAGGAAACCGTTGGCGTCCAGGCGCAGGATCTTCGCCCCCATCACGTCGATGGCGTGCAGGGCATCGCCAATGATCATCTGCTGCGCGGCGAAGGTCGGATCCAGCCAGTTCAGCGACGGCTGCCCTTCCTTGAAGTAATGCAGGTACACCCAGCGCCGGGGCTTGCCGTCCACGCCGATGACCACATCGGTCGCGCTCCAGTCGGTTTCCTTGACCCCGGGCTCGAAGAAGATCACCCGTTGCAACTGGCCGACGATGTAGTGCTTGTCCCTGAGCACGTCGACCTGCTGCGGGCTGAGGTTCTGCGCATCGCGGCCCTCGCTGATATCGGGCAGCAGCGGCCAGTCTTCCTCGCGGATCTCCACCATGTGATAGAGCCCGGGATAGTCTTCGTAGGCCATCTCGGCCAGGCGGAAGTCCGCGCCCTTGCCGGTGTGGGACGGGATCACATCGTCGATGATCACTGCGTTGTGCGCGGCGGCCATGCGGGCCAGCGCCTGAAGCTGGGCTTCGGTGCCCAGTTGCGGGTCGATGTCGAAGCTGATGCGGTCAAAATTGCCGTCAATGGTGGGAGTGTGCTCGGTGCCGGATAGACCGCCCGAGCGTTTCAGCGGGCCGTTATGGATGCCCTGTATGCCGATTTTCGACAGCGCGTGCCACAAGGTTTCATCGCCCAGGGCCTCCAGTACGCTGCCGTTCTCGCGGGTGACGATGGACGCCGGATAGGCCGTGAACCACACCGATGCCAGGGCCGAAGCATCACGGGGCCGGGTATGCGCATACGGCTGTTGCCACAACCGGCCTTGCCCCGAATAAAGCCTGGCGCGCTGCTTGGCGGCATGCAGCATCGATTGTTCCACCAGCCAGGCCACATGTTTCTTATCGGCGTCCGTCATAAATCAATCACCTGCACCCATGAAGTAGTCGGTTGCGGTGGCTGCATATGAACCACCGTTCGTTACTGTATGAGGCCCCGGGCGGCGATTCGTTGCATCCGGGATGGCGACCCTTCCCCGGCCTAGACCCAGCCGCCGTCCACAATGAAGTTCTGTGCGGTACACATCGCCGATACATCAGAGGCCAGGAACAGCGCCATATTGGCGATATGTTCCGGCTCCACACTGCCCGGCAGGCACTGGCTGCGGGCGATCAACTCCCGGGCCGCGTCATCCACCCACATCGCCAGTTGTTTCTCGGTCATCACCCAGCCCGGCACCAGCGTATTGACCCTGATACGGCTGGGCCCAAGCTCCCGCGCCAGGGCCCGGGTCATACCGTGGGCGGCGGCTTTGCTGGCGGCGTATACCGGGTAGCCGCTGGAAGCCATCATCCAGCCAATGGAACCCAGGTTGATGATCGACCCGCCGCCTGCGGCCTTCATCATCGGCACCACGGCCCGGGCCGCGAAAAATGCGTGCTTCAGGTTGACCGAAATCAGTTGGTCGAACCGCTCCGAGTCGATTTCATCCAGGGTGTGCCGAACGTCATTGGCGGCATTGTTCACCAGCACGTCGATCGGCCCAAGGCTCTGCGCCAGGCACGCTATCGCGGCCTTGTACGCGATCTCGTCGGTGATATCGCAATGGGCGAATTCGACGGCATGGCCCTCGGCCGACAATATCGCCGCCAATCGGTCGCCCTGCCCTTGCGCCCGGTCCACGAAGGCTACCTTGGCCCCCTGGCGTGCGAAGGCACGCACCATGGCCTCGCCTATCCCGGAAGCACCGCCGGAGATCAGCACGGTTTTATCCCGCAGATCCGGGTACATCGCCTGCGCGCCGGGCTGTTTTTCAGTGTTCATGGGGCAGTCACTCCGCTGTATTTAGTCTTATTTTATATTGCATGTTTTGCGTTATTGGCTATAAATCAGCCCTGCAGCCGAATAAATAGTAGAACTATTTAATTAACAACAATAAAGGTAGCTCAGTCATGCGGCAATCCCGATTCCTGCTTACCGGCCTTGGCCTCTCCCTGGCGGTGGCCAGCCTGGGCGCTCAGGCGGCTGGCTTGTCCAGCGAACACAAACCCTTCGGCAAAACCAATGACGGCACCGCCGTCGAGCAGTATGTATTGCGTAACAGCCATGGCGTACAAGCCACGGTCATCACCTATGGCGCGGTCTTGCAGTCGCTGAAAGTACCCGACAAACACGGCCAGTTCGCCGACGTGGTGCTGGGCTTCGATGACGTCCAGGGCTACCAGGCCGGTACCGCGTTCTTCGGCGCGACCATCGGCCGTTTTGGCAACCGCCTGGACAAGGGCAGCTTTGAACTGGACGGCAAACGCTATCAAGTGCCCCTCAACGACGGGCCGAACTCGCTGCACGGCGGCCCGCAAGGTTTCGACAAGCATGTGTGGAAAGCCCAGCCGGTCAAGCAGGACGATTCGGTGGGCGTGACCCTGAGCTACCTGTCCAAGGACGGCGAGATGGGTTTCCCCGGCAACCTGAAAGTCGATGTCACCTATAGCCTCAACGACAAGAACGAACTGCACATCGACTACAAGGCCACCACCGACAAACCCACGGTGCTCAACCTCACCAACCACAGTTACTTCAACCTCGCCGGCGCCGGCAGCGGTGATGTGCTCAAGCAAGTCGCCACCCTGCATGCCAGCCATTACACCCCGGTCAACAGCACCCTGATTCCTACCGGCGAACTGGCCCCGGTCGCCGGTACGCCGATGGACTTTCTCAAGCCCACTGCCATCGGCCAGCACATCAAGGACGATCATCCCCAGCTGAAATTCGCCGAACCTAAACAAGGTGGCTTTGACTTCAACTGGGTGCTGGATGCCAAGGGTGATATCGGCAAACTGGCCGCCGACGTTCGTGACCCGCAGTCCGGTCGCCGCTTGCAGCTGTATACCAGCGAGCCTGGCGTGCAGTTCTATACCGGCAACTTCCTCGACGGGACGATCAAGGGCAAGGGTGGCAAGCCTTACGCCCACTGGAGTGCGTTCACCCTGGAAACCCAGCATTTTCCCGACGGCCCCAACCAGCCGAGCTTCCCCTCTACCCGTCTCGATCCTGGCCAGACCTACACGCAGAATACCGTGCTGAAATTCTCTGCTGACTAAACCTGTGGGAGCTGTCGAGCTTT
>NZ_JACAOX010000041.1:0-16340 GCF_013386015.1 Pseudomonas sp. B6001 | reverse complement strand
AAAGCTCGACAGCTCCCACAGTACCGGCGTTAGCAGGGCTGCCGGGAAACGTCAGCGGCCATCAGTTCCACAAACCGATCTTTTCCAGCTCCTGTTTGAAGTTCTCGCGGGTGATCAGCGTCACCTCATCCATGGCCGTGTACTTCGGCGGCTCCTTACCCGTAGTGACCCACTCGAACATCATGCTCGCGGTGTTGTAGCCCTCGATGTGCGGGCTGGGCAGCATCGAGCCGAAGAAGCCGCTGTTGGCTTTCTTCAATTCGCCAATGGCATCGGTGCCGTTGATGCCGATGCCGATGACATTCGCCGCCGCAAACCCGGCGCTTTCGGTGGCGCGCACGCCGCCAAGCACGGTGTTGTCATTCATGCCGCCGATGATCAGGTTTTTCGCGCCGCCGGGAAGCTTGACCAGCGCCGAGTTGGTGGCGTCCATGCTGCCGGGGACGTCGAGGGTCTTGAGGGCTGCGTACAGGATGTGATCATCCGGAATGCCCGCGGCCTTCAGGGATTTGACCGAGCCATCAGTGCGCTTTTTGCCGGTATCGAGTTCGTTGTAGGTGTTGATCACCGCATAGGTGTCCTTCCAGTCCCAGCCACGTTTTTTCGCTTCAGTGGCCATGGCACTGCCCTGCTTCTCGCCCACTTCAAACGCGGCCATGCCCAGGTAAGGCACGTCTTCCATGAAGTTGCCCTTGGCATCCACAAAACGGTCATCCACGGCGATCACTTTCAAGCCGTTGGCTTTGGCCTTGGCCATGATCGCCGGGCCGAGGGACACGTCCGGCGGGCAAATCACAAAACCCTTGGCACCGTTGGCCGCCAGGCTGTCGATGGCCGAGAGGGTTTTCTCGCCGTCGGGCACGGCGATCTTGATCACCTCGAAGCCCTTGTCCTTGCCGGCCTTTTCGGCGAAGGCCCATTCGGTCTGGAACCAGGGCTCTTCCGCCTGCTTGACCAGAAAGCCGATCTTCACCGGCTCGGCCGCCAGCAACAGGCTGCTCAGGCCGACGGCGGACACCGCCACAGCGGCGCAGCACAGGGAACGGATACCACGACGACGATTCATAGGGTGACTCCTTGTTGTTGTTTTTGAGTGCGTTAAACAGCCTGTTGGTTATCCTGCAAAGCGGTGGCAGATTTTCCCCGGCACATCGACCTCAATGGCCAGCACCGCACCGTCCAGCGGGTGATCCAGCGGGCTGGCGGCACTGGTGATGTACAAGGTCTTGAGGTCGGGGCCTGCGAACACGCAACTGGTGGGACGGCTGACCGGCAATTCGATGACCCGGTCAACTTCACCGTCCGGCGTCAGCCGCAGCAGGCAGCTGCCGTCCCAGCGCGCGTTCCAGATATAGCCTTCGGCGTCCATGGCGGAGCCGTCCGGGCCACCCCGGGAGTGAGGCCCGAACCAGACTTGCGCAGGTGCGAGCTGGCCCTGTTCAGTCATCGGGTATCGATAGAGCGTGCCGTCCAGGCTGTCGCCGAAATGCACGTGGGTGGCGGCGTCGTTCCACAGCAAGGTGTTGGGAATCCCCAGGCCTTGCAGCAACGGCGTGACCTGCCCGTCGGTATCGACCCGGAACAGGCCGCCGGAACGTCGCAGCACCGGCAAGTCTTCACCGTGCTCGCCGATGTTGTTCTGCATGGTGCCCAGCCACAGCCGGCCCTGGGCGTCGCAGCGGGCTTCGTTGGCACGGTTGCCCGCTTGCGGATCGGCGACGCAAAGCAAGGTCAGGCGCGGATCGCTCGGCGTCGAATCGAGGTCGAGGCGATACACGCCGCTGCTCAGGGTCACCAGTGCATCGCCGCTGGCGCACGGAATAAACGCCGAGACCGGCTCAGGCAATTGCCAGGTGTGCAATTGCCCGCCCTGCAGGCGCAAGGCCTGCTGGCCGATGATGTCCACCCAATACAAGGCCTGGCCCGGTACATCCCAGAACGGCCCTTCGCCCAGCCGAGCCCGGTGCGGTGTGACTGCGGTCCACGACATGAAACCTCCTGCTTTCTTGTTGTTTTCAGGTGGTACCGGTTACAGCGCGTCGCGCGACGGCTGCCCATCTACCAGACGCTGAATGCGCAACGGGTTGGCATTCTTCAGCGCGTCGGGGAGCAGGCTATCAGGGTAATTCTGAAAGCACACAGGTCGCAGGAAACGCTCGATCGCCAGGGTGCCCACGGAAGTGCCACGGGCATCCGAAGTCGCCGGATACGGCCCGCCGTGGACCATCGCGTCACACACCTCGACGCCCGTGGGGTAGCCGTTGAGCAGGATGCGGCCAACCTTTTGCTCCAGCAGCGGCGTCAACTCGCCGAACTGGGTGAAATCCGCCGGCTCGCCGATGATCGTCGCGGTCAATTGGCCGTGCAGGCCGTGCAACGCCGCAGCGAGTTGGGCCTGGTCGGCGACTTCCACGAACACCGTGGTGGGGCCGAACACTTCCTCCTGCAGCACTTCATCGCCGTTGATCAGCAGGCTGGCGTCCGCTTTGAACAGCTGTGGCTGCGCCTGATTGCCGGTTTGCGTCTGGCCCGCCAGGTGCTCGATGCGAGGATGGGCCAGCAGCGTGTGCAGGCCTTTGCCGTAGCTGTTCAAGGTGCCGGCATTGAGCATGGTTTGCGCGGGCTGGCCGCCGATCAGTTGGGCGACCTGTTGGGTGAAGCCTGTGAACGCTGGCGAGGCAATCCCGATCACCAGGCCCGGGTTCGTGCAGAACTGGCCGCACCCCTGCACCACCGAGGCGACCAGGTCGCGGGCGATGGTGTCTGCCCGGGTTTGCAGGGCCTGGGGCAAGACGATCACTGGGTTGATGCTGGACATCTCGGCGAACACCGGGATCGGTTGCGGGCGTGCCGCCGCCATATCGCACAAGGCCCGGCCGCCCTTAAGCGAGCCGGTGAAACCCACGGCCTGGATCGCTGGGTGCTTGACCAGCGCTTCCCCCACACCGCCGCCGAAGATCATGTTGAACACGCCGCCGGGCATACCTGTGCGTTCGGCCGCCCGCATGATCGCATCGGCGACCCGCTCGGCGGTGGCCATGTGGCCGCTGTGGGCCTTGAACACCACCGGGCAACCGGCCGCCAGCGCGGCGGCGGTGTCGCCACCGGCAGTGGAAAAGGCCAGGGGGAAATTGCTCGCCCCAAACACCGCGACCGGCCCCAGGCCGATGCGGTATTGGCGCAGATCCGGGCGCGGCAAGGGCTGACGATCCGGCAGCGCCTGGTCGATCCGCGCGCCGTAGAAATCACCGCGCCGCAGTACCTTGGCGAACAACCGCATCTGGCCGCTGGTACGACCGCGCTCACCCTGGATACGCCCGGCGGGCAACGCCGTTTCGCGGCAGACCAGGGCGACAAAGTCATCGCCCAGGGCGTCCAGTTCATCGGCTATCGCCTCCAGGAACGACGCACGATGCTGCGCGCTCAGGCTGCGATAAGCCGGGTAAGCCTGAGCGGCGGCGTTGGCCGCGGCGTCGACCTCCTGCGCGGTGGCCTGGTAGAAATCAAAGGGCAATGCCTCGCCACTGGTGGCGTCGATGCTCTGCAGGGTGATGCTGCCGGCAGCGCTGCGCTGGCCGCCGATGTAGTTGTGGCCACAAATCCGGGTCATGCCTGTCTCCTTCAAAGGGTGCCTATGGCGCCAGGTGCCACGCCGCTGTTGGCCACGGCAATGCCGTTGATCAATGGCGCGCCGAATTCGGCCTGGCTGATTTCGAACACATCGCCTGGCTGGGTACGAATGCCGTCGGCAAACGACAAGGTGGCGGTGCCGAAGAAATGGATATGCACGTCACCCGGGCGCAGGAACTGGGTGTATTTGAAATGGTGGTATTCAAGGTTTTCGAGGCTGTGGCACATGTTGGCTTCGCCACTGAGGAATTCGTGCTGCCACAACACCTCGCCATTGCGCACGATACGGCTGGTGCCCGCCAGGTGCCGGGGCAGTTCACCCAGGCGCAACTCGGGACCGTAGCTGCAACTGCGCAGCTTGGAGTGGGCCAGGTACAGGTAATTCTTGCGCTCCATCACGTGGTCGGAAAACTCGTTGCCCACCGCGTAGCCCAGGCGATACGGCTTGCCGTCGTGACCAATCACATACAGCCCGGCGATTTCCGGCTCTTCGCCGGCGTCTTCGGCAAACGCTGGCCACGGGAATGGCTGGCCCGGACGCACCACGATGCTGCCGTCGCCCTTGTAGAACCATTCCGGCTGCACACCGGCCTGGCCAGCAGCCGGTTTGCCGCCCTCCACGCCCCATTTGAAGATGCGCATGCTGTCGGTCATCGCGCTTTCGTCACTGGCGTTCTGGTGCATCTTGTCCCGCGCCGACGCACTGCCCAGGTGGGTCAGGCCGGTACCGCTGACCAGCGTGTGGGCAGGGTCCGGGTGATCCAGCGGTGGCAAGATCTTCTGCGCGGCCAGCAGTCTGGCGTAGTCGTGGCTCTCGGCCAGGCCGAGGTGGTCTATGTGCTGTTGCAAGGTGACGCCAGCCTCGATGGCGGCGAGTGCCAGGTCGCGTACCGTGCGGGCGGCCCGCACCTCGCGTACCTGATCGCCGTCGACCACGCCCACTCGGCGTTCGCCGTTGTTCAATTCAAACTGCACTAACCCCATGAGTGTTCTCCTGATTGCCAATTAAGTACGCGTGGCGCCACGGGCGCTGGCGGCGAACTGGTCGGGCGGCAGCACGTGCCTGCGCTCCAGCAACCGATAGACCACCCCGGTCAACACCACCCCGAACAGCATCACGCACGCCAGGAAGTACAAGCCCGACGCAAGGTTGCCGGTGTACTCCTTGAGGGCGCCGATCACGAACGGCCCGATGTAGCCGCCGAGGTTGCCCACCGAGTTGATCAAGGCGATGCCCGCCGCTGCACTCGCGCCGGCAAAGAAACGTCCCGGCAAGGTCCAGAACACCGCCGTGCAAGAGAACAGCGCAAACGCCACCAGGCACAGCGCTGCCAGTTGCCACAGCGGCACTGTCAGCCAGGCGCTGAGGAACAGGCCGATGGCGCCCAACACGTAGAGCACGGCAAGATGACCGTAGCGATCATTCAGGCGATCGGAACTGCGCGGGACGATCAGCAAACCGATGATCCCGAAGATGTAGGGCACTGCCGACACAAACCCGGTGGTCAGGTCGCTGCCGCCAAACTGCTTGATCAAGGTCGGCAGCCACAGGCCCAGGCCATAAATGCTCAAGGTCACCGGCAGGTAGAACAGCGCCAGCAGCAACACGCGTTTGTCCTTCAGCGCATGCAGCGGGTTGCCGTGCCGGGTCTGGCCGTAGGCTTGCAGGTCTTTGGCCAGCTCGCCGGTGAGCCAGGCCTTCTCCGCCTGGTCCATCCATTTCACCTGTTGCGGCCCATCCGGCAGGTAGCGCAGCACCGGCCAGGTCAGCAGGATCGCCGGGGTGCCGATGACGATGAACAACCACTGCCAGCCGTGCAGGCCGAGTATCCCGTCCATGCCGAGCAAGCCGCCCGCCACGGGGCCGGTGATCATCATCGCGATGGGTTGGGACAGGATGAACAGCCCGAGGATCTTGCCGCGGTGCCTCACCGGGAACCATTGGGTGATGTAGTAGAGGACACCCGGGAAGAACCCGGCTTCGGCGGCGCCCAGCAGAAAGCGCATCACATAGAAACTGTGGGGGCCCTGGACGAATGCCATGCCGATGGTAATCGCGCCCCAGGTCACCATGATTCGTGCGAACCAGCGCCGCGCGCCGAAACGGTCGAGCATCAGGTTGCTGGGGATTTCCAGCAGGAAGTAGCCAATAAAGAACAGCCCTGCTCCCAGTCCATACGCCGCATCGCCGATGCCGACATCCGCGCCCATGTGCAATTTGGCGAAGCCCACGGCCGAGCGATCCACGTAGGCAATCAGGTACAGCAAGATCAGGAAGGGAATCAGTTTCAGCGTGATGCGACGTATCAGCCGCTGTTCCTGGCTCATGTGAGCGGTCTCCGATTGTTATTTTTATAGAGCGTTTCGGGTCGCCTCTCGCGGAAAACCGCCAGGGCCAGGCCTCGTTGAATCGGACTATATAGTAATACTATTTAATCAACAACACTTCCAAACACCCGAATTTACGCCTATGTTAAGCCGAGAATGGATCAATATAGTCTTACAATAAGAGAGTCAGCCATGTCCGAGAAAAAGCCCGTCCTGCGCTCCGCCAGCTGGTTTGGTACCGCCGATAAAAACGGCTTCATGTACCGCAGCTGGATGAAAAACCAGGGGATTGCCGATCATCAGTTCCACGGCAAACCGATCATCGGGATCTGCAATACCTGGTCGGAGCTGACGCCCTGCAACGCGCACTTCCGCCAGATTGCCGAGCATGTGAAACGCGGCGTGATCGAAGCCGGTGGCTTTCCAGTGGAATTTCCGGTGTTCTCCAACGGCGAATCGAACCTGCGCCCCACCGCCATGCTCACCCGTAACCTGGCCAGCATGGACGTGGAGGAAGCCATTCGCGGCAACCCCATCGACGGCGTGGTGCTGCTGACCGGCTGTGACAAGACCACCCCGGCGCTGCTGATGGGCGCCGCCAGTTGCGACGTGCCGGCGATCGTCGTCACCGGCGGGCCGATGCTCAACGGCAAGCACAAGGGCCAGGACATCGGCTCGGGCACCGTGGTGTGGCAGCTCAGCGAACAGGTCAAGGCGGGCACCATTACCCTCGACGATTTCCTCGCGGCCGAAGGCGGCATGTCCCGCTCGGCGGGCACCTGCAACACCATGGGCACCGCCTCGACCATGGCCTGCATGGCCGAAGCACTCGGCACTTCCCTGCCCCACAACGCGGCGATTCCCGCGGTGGATGCGCGGCGTTATGTACTGGCGCACATGTCCGGCATGCGTGCGGTGGAGATGGTGCGTGAAGACCTGAAGCTGTCGAAGATCCTGACCAAGGAGGCTTTCGAAAACGCGATTCGCGTCAACGCAGCCATCGGCGGCTCGACCAACGCGGTGATTCACCTGAAAGCCATCGCCGGACGCATCGGCGTCGAGCTCGACCTGGACGACTGGACCCGCATGGGCCGTGGCATGCCGACCATCGTCGACCTGCAGCCGTCCGGGCGCTTCCTGATGGAGGAGTTCTACTACGCTGGCGGCCTGCCGGCGGTGCTGCGCCGCCTCGGTGAGGCCAACCTGATCCCGCACCCGAATGCCTTGACCGTCAACGGCAAGTCCCTCGGCGAAAACACACGGGAAGCGCCGATCTACGGCCAGGACGAAGTGATCCGCACCCTCGACAACCCGATCCGCGCCGACGGCGGCATTTGTGTGCTGCGGGGCAACCTCGCGCCACTGGGTGCAGTCCTCAAGCCCTCGGCTGCCAGTCCCGAGCTGATGCAGCATCGCGGGCGTGCCGTGGTGTTCGAGAACTTCGACATGTACAAGGCACGGATCAACGACCCGGAACTGGACGTGGATGCCAACTCGATCCTGGTGATGAAAAACTGCGGGCCCAAGGGTTATCCGGGCATGGCGGAAGTCGGCAACATGGGCTTGCCGGCCAAACTGCTGGCCCAGGGCGTGACCGACATGGTGCGGATTTCCGATGCGCGCATGAGCGGCACGGCCTACGGCACCGTGGTGTTGCACGTGGCGCCGGAAGCGGCGGCCGGCGGCCCGTTGGCCACGGTCAAGGAAGGCGACTGGATCGAACTCGATTGCGCCAATGGCCGCCTGCACCTGGACATCCCGGACGCCGAACTGGCGGCCCGCATGGCCGACCTTGCGCCGCCCGAGCAGCTGATTGTCGGGGGCTACCGGCAGCTGTACATCGACCACGTATTACAGGCAGACCAGGGCTGCGACTTCGACTTCCTGGTGGGCTGCCGTGGCGCCGAAGTGCCGCGGCATTCCCACTAATTGGGACGGGAGCAATGCTATGATGCCGCGTATTTCGCCAGAGTAGCCTCCCTGTTATGGATCAGCAGCCGACCAAGCCGCGCAAGAGCATGCATGCCCAAATCGTTCAGGACTTGGGCATGCACATCGTTTCCGGGCGCTTCAAGCCGGAAGAACGGTTGCCCATGGAGGCCACCTTGTGCGAGGAGTACAAGGTCAGCCGCTCGGTATTGCGTGAGGCGACCCGGGTGCTCAGCGCCAAGGGCCTGGTGATTTCCAAGCCCAAGGTTGGCGCCGTGGTGCGCCCACGGGTGCAGTGGCACCTGCTGGACCCGGACGTGCTGACCTGGCTGATGCAGTCGACACCCCACAGCGAGTTTTTCAACACCCTGGCCGGTGTGCGCCGGATCCTCGAGCCGGAAATCGCCGCGATGGCCGCGACCACCGCCACCGACGCCGACATCGCCACCATCGAAAAAGCCTACCTCGGCATGGAAACCGCCAATACCCACGAAACGTTGCTGCAGGCCGACCTGGACTTCCACCGGGCGATTGCCGATGCGACCCGCAACGACTTGCTGGCCTACATGTGCAACATGCTGTCGCTGCCACTTCGCGAGTCCATCAACATCACCAACCGTCGCCCCGACATCCAGGGCCTCAGCCTGCCCCGGCACAAAGCGATCCTCACCGCGATCAAGAACCGTGACGCCCTCGGCGCGCGGCATGCCTCCCTGGTGCAACTGGACGATACCCGGGTGGCGCTGGACACCGTGATGAACGTGCTGACGCCGCTGTAGCGCCAGGCAACCCACCGTCAAGTCGAGGCCGCCCTTGGATTACTTCGCTGCGTTAACCGCCTTTGTCGAAGCCGCCGAGGGCAATAACTTCTCCCGTGCCGCCGAGCGGCTTGGCATCAAGGCTTCCACGGTTTCACGCTACGTGAAGGACCTTGAACAGGACCTCGGCATCGCCTTGTTCAACCGCTCTACCCGTACGCTGCACCTGACCGAGGGTGGCCAGACATTCCTGACGCACGCACGCCGGGTACTGGATGAACTCGAACAAGCCAAGGCCGCCACCTCCGCACTGAACGAACAACCACGGGGCGTGCTCAAGCTCAACCTGCCGCCCGCCTTTGCCCGCCACCATATCCTTCCCACCTTGAATGCCTTCCTGGCCCGCTACCCGCAGATCAAGCTGGAACTGGTGCTGGACGACAGCCACGTCAACCTGATTCATGCCGGCGCGGACCTGGCGATCCGCATTGGCACCCTGGCGGATTCCACGTTGAAGGCACGCAAGATCTGCGATGAGCGCTACCGGCTGGTGGCCAGCCCGGCGTTTTGCCGGGAGTATCCGGCGCCGGTCAACCCTGCCGACCTGGCTGCCATGCCGGCGATTCTGGGGGCGGCTGACAGCGCATTTGCCAACGGGCGTGAGGTGTCACCGCTGGTGCATAAAGACAGCATCCGGATCAACGACCTGGACGCACAATTGATCGCCGCACAACAGGGCCTGGGATTTGCCTTGCTGCCCGACTGGCTGGTAGCCAAACCCATTGAAACCGGCGAGTTGCTGGTGTGGTTGCCTGAGTGGGATATCCGCATCGCAGGCCGTGAATCGGCGGTTTGGTTCGTTTATCCACCCAAGCGCATCGTGTCTTCCAAAGTGCGGTGCTTCATCGACTTTATCGTCGAGCAACTGGGCGAAACACCGCACTGGAAACGTCTCAGCTGAAGCGGATATCCAGCGACCGCAGATAGGTTTGCAGCCCCGCATCCTGGATCGGAATCAGGAAGGCTTCCGTGTCGGACTCATTGAAGTGGGCATGCCAGTAACCTGGCGGGGTGACGAACGCCAGGCCCGGCGACCAGTCGACCCGCACCGGGTTGCGGATCTGCCCATCGGCGTCCAGTTCGGTGCCCACCAGCGAATAGCAGCCCTTGGGGCAATCAATGATGAAATCCAGCGCAATCGACTGGTGTCGGTGGGGCTTCTGAATCGACCCCGGCGGCAGGATGCCGTACATCGCCCACAGCACATGGGTCACGGTACGGGTCTGCGGGAAGTTGCGATTGCCCAGCAGGATGCTGATACGGCTACGGTCCTGGGCGCGGGGATCATCGGCCGCTTCCCGCAGTTTTGCGTTGGCCAGCTCCGCGGGATACAGCGTCGGCACGAAGCGATCGGCACTGCGGGTCACGCCCAGGTAACGCAACAGCGGCTCATCGTGGACGTAATACAGGCGCGCATCCTCTGATGCGCTGAACTGCGCTTGCTGCAGACCTGGCAGCGCAATGAAGCAGCCTTTGGTCCAGTCGATGCGGTGCGCGCCCTGAACCACACTGCCCTGCCCTGCGATGACATAAAACACCTGTGAGGTGGCGTTGGGGTGCAGTTCCAGCGTATCGCCGGCGTTCAGGCGAATGAAGTTCGCACACAGCCCCGGACCAGTCGCCGGACCTTCGCAACCCAAGGCATCGCTGAGGTCCAGCGGCACTACCCGAGAGGGCCCACTGTCGTACAGCGAGGCCGGGAAGCTGTGATAGGGAATGCGCGTGATCAGGTTCGCACTGATGGGATTGGCGGCCTTGCTGTATTCAAAGTATTCGGCATCGAGCAGGTGCTGCGGTTGGGTATCGGCCACGTCAGGCTTGAATTCGCTATTCATTATGATCACCTCAACGACTGGATTTCGCATGCCCCGTGGGGCGCTGCGGCGGTGAAAGAACTATAGGCATTCAGCGGCGGTGGATTAATCCCTCATCTTGCACAGCAGTTGTGCGAAATGGGGCAGGCACAAGCCTCTCTTGGTGTACTGATAGTTTGATTCAACCAACTATCAAAGTGCCACTTTATAAATAAGTTAAATATATATACATCAGCGCCCATAAAAAATCCGCCGCAGAGACTGCGGCGGCAAACCAAAGGATGTTGTCGAAGCAGAGCGGCTAAGACAGGGTTAAAACTACAGCAGCGTGCGCATATGCACAGTGAATTTTAATTAATCGAGTTTAATCGGCAGTGCACCTGCGCACGCAACTATTGGCAATTAAACTATCCACGAAACAACAGGCTAGTTAAACAAACACGGTTGATCGTGGACTTTCGTTTTACCTTGCTGCTTCGCCGAAAGGCCCGGGTTTGCCCCGGGCCTTTTTTTCGGGGACCATATCGGCCTTCTTTCTGATGTCACCCAAGGGAATCCCATGGCCAATCACGACCTCGCCTTCACCCCCGATCTCGACCCGGACTCCATCTCTTCCGACGTCATCGGCTTCAACGGCATCCTCGTCTCCACGCAAATCCCTACCCGCGCCGACGGCAGCCTGGAGCTTGGCGACATCACCCTGCAAAGCGAATGCACCCTGCAAGCCCTCAAGGTTGCGCTCGAACGTGCCGGCAGTTCGATTGACCGGGTCATGCACCTGACCATCTACCTGACCGACATGGCCGACCGCGCCGCTTTCAATGAAGTCTACAAGCGCTACTTCGCCAAGCCTTGGCCGGTGCGTGCGGCGGTTGGTGTTGCCGCCCTGGCCGTCGAAGGCATGCGGGTTGAAGTCACTGCGATGGCCGCCAAGGGCTGAGCCAAACGCTCTATATCAACCAACGATGATCAGATGTGGGAGCTGTCGAGCCACAGCGAGGCTGCGATGGGATCGCCGCGGTGTCACTGATACACCGCGGTGTCTGCATCGCGGGCAAGCCCGGCTCCCACCGTTGAGTGCATTCCAATTTGGGAGCACACCTGGGGCTTGATAGATGTCGATAGCGCATTTCGCAGCTACAATGCCCGCCTCCGTGACAAGCCTGACTAAAAAAACTATGTCCTTGCCCAAGCATCACCTGGAATTGCTCAGCCCTGCCCGCGATGTTGCCATCGCCCGCGAGGCCATCTTGCATGGCGCCGACGCCGTGTACATCGGCGGCCCGAGTTTCGGCGCGCGCCATAACGCCTGCAACGACGTGAGCGATATCGCGCAGTTGGTGGAGTTCGCTCGGCGCTACCACGCGCGGGTGTTCACCACCATCAACACGATCCTGCACGACAACGAGCTGGAGCCGGCGCGCAAGCTGATCCACCAGCTCTACGATGCCGGCGTCGACGCGCTGATCGTCCAGGACCTGGGGGTGATGGAGCTGGATATCCCGCCCATCGAACTGCATGCCAGCACCCAGACCGACATCCGCACCCTGGGCCGGGCCAAGTTCCTCGACCAGGCCGGGTTCTCGCAACTGGTGTTGGCCCGTGAGCTGAACCTGCAAGAGATCCGTGCGATTGCCGATGAAACCGATGCCGCCATCGAGTTCTTCATCCACGGTGCCTTGTGCGTGGCCTTCTCCGGCCAGTGCAACATCTCCCACGCCCAGAATGGCCGCAGCGCCAACCGTGGCGATTGCTCCCAGGCCTGCCGCCTGCCCTACACCCTCAAGGATGACCAGGGCCGTGTGGTTGCCTTTGAAAAGCACCTGTTGTCGATGAAAGACAACAACCAGAGCGCCAACCTGCGCGCCCTGGTGGATGCCGGCGTGCGTTCGTTCAAGATCGAAGGCCGCTACAAGGACATGGGCTATGTGAAGAACATCACCGCCTATTACCGCCAGCGCCTGGACGAGATTCTTGAAGACCGCCCGGACCTGGCCCGCGCTTCCAGCGGCCGCACCGCGCATTTCTTCCTGCCGGACCCGGAAAAGACCTTCCATCGTGGCAGCACCGACTACTTCGTCACCGACCGCAAGGTCGACATCGGCGCCTTCGACACCCCAACCTTTACCGGCCTGCCGGTGGGTGTGGTGGAAAAAGCCGGCAAGCGTGACTTGCAAGTGATCACCCATGAGCCGCTGTCCAACGGCGACGGCCTCAATGTGCTGATCAAGCGTGAAGTGGTAGGTTTCCGCGCCAATATCGCCGAGCCAAAAGGTGAGTTCGAAGAAGACGGCGAGAAGCGCTATCGCTACCGCGTCGAACCCAACGAGATGCCGGCCGGCTTGCACCAACTGCGCCCGAACCATCCGTTGAACCGCAACCTGGACCATAACTGGCAGCAGGCTTTGCTGAAGACTTCCGCTGAGCGCCGTATCGGCGTGTCGTGGGCGGCTCGCCTGCAGGAAGATCGCCTGGAACTGACCGTCACCAGCGAAGAAGGCATCAGCGCCAGCGTTGCCCTGCCCGGCCCGTTTGGCGTGGCCAACAAGCCGGAACAGGCCCTGGAAACCCTGCGCGACCTGCTGGGCCAACTGGGCACCACCCAGTACCACGCCACCGCGATCGAACTGGATGCGCCGCAGGCGTTCTTCATCCCGAACTCGCAGCTCAAGGCCCTGCGCCGTGAAGTGATCGAGGCGCTGACCGAGGCGCGTATCCAGGCCCATCCACGGGGCGGCCGCAAGGCAGAAACCACGCCGCCGCCGGTGTACCCGGAATCGCACCTGTCGTTCCTGGCCAACGTCTACAACCAGAAGGCTCGCGACTTCTATCACCGCCATGGTGTGCAACTGATCGACGCGGCGTACGAAGCCCACGAAGAAACCGGCGAAGTGCCGGTGATGATCACCAAGCACTGCCTGCGGTTCTCGTTCAACCTCTGCCCCAAACAGGCCAAGGGTGTGACGGGGGTGAAGACCAAGGTTGCGCCGATGCAGTTGATCCACGGCGACGAAGTACTGACGCTGAAGTTCGACTGCAAGCCTTGCGAGATGCACGTGATCGGCAAGATCAAGGGCCACATCCTCGGCCTGCCGCAACCGGGCAGCGTGGTGGGTTATATCAGCCCGGATGACCTGCTCAAGACCATCCCGCGCGGCGCACACTAAGTCGCCGGTGAGCGTCATGCTACGGCGTGACGTTCACCGCTGTTTTCGAGCGCCACCACCAACCCCGCTGCAACCCCGCCGCCGCCAGCAGAATGGCCGCCACCCCCAGCCATTGCAACCAGCCCAGGCGATGCCCAAAGGCAATCCAGTCGACAAAGATTGCCGCAATCGGGTAGATAAACGACAGCGCCCCGGTGATTGCCGTCGGCAACTTCTGGATCGCGCCGTACAGCAACACGTACATCAAGCCGGTATGCACAACGCCCAGGGTCAGCAATGCCGCCCAGGCATCCATCGATGCAGACAGGCTGTGCCACTGCATCAGCGGTGCCAGCAGCAAGGCGCCCGTGGTCACCTGGATCAACGCCATCAAATGCGGCGGCACCTCCTTCAAGCGCTTGATGATCAGGGCGGCAATCGCGTACAAAAGCGCCGCGCCCAGCGCCAATGCCACGCCCACCAGATAGTCGTCCCCGGTATTTGACTGATCGCCATGGGCAGTGACAATCGCCAGCATTCCCACGAACGCCACGCTCAGCCAGGCGAGCTTCTGCACGGTGATTTTCTCGCCCAGGAACACTGCCGCCAGCATCACCAGCATAAACGGCTGCACGTTATACACCGCTGTACTGATGGAAATGGATGCCCTGGCGTAGGACTCGAACAGCAGCAACCAATTGCCCACGATCGCCACGCCGCTGAGCATCGCCAGCCCGAGCTTGGTGTAGCTCAGCAAGTCCAGGCGCAGGTAGCCCAGCAACCCGCACACCACCAGCAGCGTCAGCGCGCCGATCACGCAACGCCAGAACACCACTTCGACTACCGGCACCCCCGATACCAGCACGAACCAGCCGATGGTGCCGGATATGAGCATGGCGGCGACCATTTCCCATGAACCGCGACGTATGGATTTGTCCATGATTGAGCTCCTCAAGTGAGGCTCAATTATGGCAATCTGGCCTGTAGCGACTCCATATTCTAAATAAGGCGAACCTTGAATTTCGCCTATTCTTATTAGGCAAACCTGAGCAATCGCTTTCGGAGCGACCATGATTGACAGCATTGACCAGCAACTGATCGCCGCGCTGATGGACGATTCGCGCCTGTCCCTCAAGGCCTTGGCGGGTATCACCGGCCTGTCATCCCCCAGCGTCGGCGAGCGGCTGCGGCGCCTGGAAGAGCGTGGCGTGTTGAAGAACTACACCGTGGACATTGACCCCAAGCATTTTGGCTATCTGCTGCAAGCCATCGTGCGCATTCGCCCTTTGCCCGGGAAACTGCAGGAGGTGGAGCGCCAGATCCAGGCGATCCCCGAGTTCACCGAGTGCGACAAGGTGACCGGCGATGACTGCTTCATCGCACGCCTGCATGTGCGCACCATGGACCAACTCGACACACTGCTGGATAAGCTCAACGCTTACGCCGAAACCAACACCGCCATCGTCAAGAAAACCCCGGTAAAACGCCGATTGCCACCACTGAGTGATTCATGATTCTGAGTCACTGATGCAGTGACGGGATCGCTATTCTGTCAATCCAGGGCGGTGTTTATGCTTGATCCACACATTGGAACAACAGGCGTAAACACCATGTATGTCATCACCGGAATCACAGGCAAAGTTGGCGGCGCCCTCGCGCGCTTTCTCCTCAATGATCGTCAACCCGTGCGCGCAGTCATTCGCGATGCGGGCAAAGGCGCCGTATGGGCCGCCCTTGGTTGCGAGGTCGCCATCGCCAATATGGACGACGCTGCGGCCCTCACCGAAGCATTCAAGGGCGCCACCGGCGTGTTCATCCTGCCGCCTTCGGATTTCGACCCGGAGCCGGGTTTTCCCGAGGCGCGCAAGGTGATTGCCGCCGTCGCTCAGGCCATTGAAGCTGCGGCCCCGCAGAAAGTTGTTTGCCTGTCGACCATCGGCGCCCAGGCCGAACACCTGAACCTGCTGACCCAACGCACCTTGATGGAACAGGCGCTGAGCGCGTTGAACGTGCCGGTGACCTTTTTGCGTCCGGGCTGGTTCATGGAAAATACCGCCTACGACGTAATCACGGCCCGTGAACACGGAGTGATCCACAGCTTCCTGCAACCGCTGGATAAGACCGTACCGATGATCGCCACCGCCGACGTCGGCCGCCTCGCTGCGCAATTGTTGCAGCAACACTGGAGCGGGCGTCGGGTAGTTGAGCTGGAAGGCCAATGGGTCAGCCCGAACGACATCGCTCGCACGTTGACCGAAGTGCTTGGTCGTGGTGTGACAGCACAGGTGGTGCCTCGCGATGCGTGGGAGCCGATGTTTCGTGAGCAAGGCGCGCAGAATCCAATGCCGCGCATGCGCATGATTGATGGGTTTAACGAAGGTTGGATCTGCTTTGAGCAGGCGGACGTGGTTAAGGGTGAGACCACATTGCTCAAGGTGCTGCGGGAGTTGGCTGCAAAAACCTGATGCCATGGCCTGCAAGCCAGCTCAGTGATTGGGTACATATCCGTTATTTGGGTAACGGCGGCGTATGGTTTCGCTCTTACAGCGAGTCACTTTGCAAAAGCGGCAAAGTCCACCAAACGGCATTGCTCCGCGGGCCGCCGCTCCGCAATACCTGCGTTCGGCCTCGGACTTATTGGGGCAGTCAGATTAAAATCAAAAGCAAGAGCACAG
>NZ_JACAOX010000040.1:0-37378 GCF_013386015.1 Pseudomonas sp. B6001 | reverse complement strand
CCCGAGGCCGAACGCAGGTATTGCGGAGCGGGTAAACCGGCAGGACGCCGGTTTAGCCGCGCCGGGCCATGGATGGCCCGTCGCGGCGGCCCGCGGAGCAATGCCGGAGTGAGGGAACGCCGAGCCTAGGCGAGGCGCCGACAGGCGGGGCAGAGCGCTTTGGTTACTTTGCCGCTTTTGCAAAGTGACTCGCTGTAAGAGCGAAACCATAAGCCGCCGTTACCTAAATAACGGATAAACACCCCGCCCTCCCTCACCCCCCCTTCAACTCTTCAATCATAATTTCCCGCATCCGAAACTTCTGGATCTTCCCCGTCACCGTCATCGGAAACTCATCCACAAATTTGAAATGCTTGGGCATCTTGAAGTGCGCAATCCGCCCCTTGCACCACGTCTGCAGCTCAAGCTCATTGGCCACATGCCCCGGATGAAACTTGATCCACGCCACAATCGCCTCACCGTAACGCTCATCCGGAATCCCGATCACCTGCACATCCGCCACCGCCGGATGAGTAAAGAAAAACTCCTCCAACTCCCGCGGGTACACGTTCTCACCTCCGCGAATGATCATGTCCTTGTTACGCCCGGCGATGCACACATACCCATGTTCATCCATGGTCGCCAGGTCGCCGGTGTGCATCCAGCCCGCCTCGTCGATAGCCTCACGAGTGCTGTCAGGATTATTCCAGTAACCGAGCATCACGCTGTAGCCCCGGGTACACAGCTCCCCTACCTGGCCCCGAGCAACCGTGTTACCGGCGTCATCGATAATCTTGCTTTCCAGCTGTGGCTGGGTCCGGCCAACCGTCGTAACACGCCGCTCAAGGTCATCATCCGGCCCGGTCTGCAACGACACCGGGCTGGTTTCCGTCATGCCATAGGCAATCTGCACCTCACTCATGTGCATCTCGCCGATAACCCGGCGCATCACCTCGATCGGACAAGTGGCGCCCGCCATGATCCCGGTGCGCAGGCGCGACAGGTCGAACTCGGCGCGGCGCGGGTGATCAAGCATGGCGATAAACATGGTAGGCACCCCGTATAGCCCGGTGGCCTGTTCTTCGGCGACGGCAGCCAGGGTCAGCAATGGGTCGAAACCGTCACTCGGGTAGATCATCGTGGTGCCATGGGTGATGCAGCCCAGGTTACCCATCACCATGCCAAAGCAGTGATACAGCGGCACCGGGATCACCAGGCGATCTTGCGCCGTCAGGCCCAGGCTTTCGCCAACCATGTAGCCGTTATTGAGGATGTTGTGGTGACTGAGGGTGGCACCCTTGGGGAAGCCGGTGGTGCCGGAGGTGTACTGGATATTGACGGGTTGATCGAAGTGCAGGCCGGCCTGGCGGATCTGCAATTGCTCGGGCGGGACGCCTGCCCCGAGGGCCGCCAATTGCGACCAGGGCGTAAACCCCGGGGGCGGGCTGGGATCAAGGCTGATGATGCCGCGCAGGTCAGGTTGAAGCTCCTGCAACATGCCGTGGTAATCGGAGGTCTTGAACGACCCGGCGCACACCAACCACTGGCAACCGGATTGCTTGAGTACGTACTCCAATTCACTGCTGCGATACGCCGGGTTGATATTGACCAGAATCACGCCGATTTTGGCGCTGGCGACCTGGCTGATGCACCACTCGGCGCAGTTGGGGGCCCAGATGCCCAAGCGGTCGCCGGCCTGCATCCCCAAGGCCAGGAACGCACGTGCATGCAAGTCAACCGTCTCTGCCAGTTGCCGCCAGGTGTAGCGACGCTGTTGATGGCCCACGACCAAGGCTTCGCCGTCGGAGTAGCGCGAAACCGTTTGATCAAAGGCCTGGCCGATAGTCATGGCCAGCAAGGCCTTGTCCTGACAGCCGCGGCTGTAGCTCTGATTCGATTGATCCATAACGACCCCTGTTGTCTTTTTTGTAGGTTGACGTAAACGTAAACTACGATTGACAGGCCCGCAACGCAAGTTTACGTTAACGTAAAGGTGATCGCCCTCCCCGGCGTATTGGCCATACAAAAACAACGCTAGAAGGTGCCCGTCCATGAGTTACCCCTCCCTGAACTTCGCCCTCGGTGAAACCATCGACATGCTGCGCGACCAGGTGCAGTCCTTCGTGGCCAAGGAACTGGCGCCGCGCGCTGCGCAGATCGATATCGACAACCTGTTCCCCGCCGATATGTGGCGCAAGTTCGGCGATATGGGCCTGCTGGGCATCACCGTGCCGGAAGAATACGGCGGCGCCGGCTTGGGCTACCTGGCCCACGTGGTGGCCATGGAAGAAATCAGCCGGGGCTCGGCTTCGGTGGCGTTGTCCTACGGCGCGCACTCCAACCTCTGCGTCAACCAGATCAACCGCAACGGCACCCATGAGCAAAAACTCAAATACCTGCCCAAGCTGATCAGCGGCGAACACATCGGCGCACTCGCCATGAGCGAGCCGAACGCGGGCTCCGACGTGGTCTCCATGAAGCTGCGCGCCGATAAACGCGGCAGTGTGTATGTGCTCAACGGCAGCAAGACCTGGATCACCAACGGCCCTGATGCCAATACCTACGTGATCTACGCCAAGACCGACCTGGAAAAGGGTGCCCACGGCATCACCGCGTTTATCGTCGAGCGTGACTCGAAGGGCTTCAGCCGCAGCAACAAGTTCGACAAGCTCGGCATGCGCGGCTCCAACACCTGCGAGTTGTTTTTCGATGACGTCGAAGTGCCGGAAGAAAACATCCTCGGCGCACTCAATGGCGGCGTGAAAGTGCTGATGAGCGGCCTCGATTACGAACGCGTTGTGCTGTCCGGCGGCCCGACCGGGATCATGCAGGCCTGCATGGACCTGATCGTGCCCTACATCCATGACCGCAAGCAGTTCGGCCAGAGCATCGGCGAGTTCCAGCTGATCCAGGGCAAGGTCGCCGACATGTACACCCAGCTCAACGCCAGCCGCGCCTACCTGTACGCCGTGGCCCAGGCCTGCGAGCGCGGCGAAACCACGCGCAAGGACGCCGCCGGCGTGATCCTCTACAGCGCCGAACGCGCTACCCAGATGGCCCTCGACGCGATCCAGATTCTCGGCGGCAATGGCTATATCAATGAATTCCCGGCTGGTCGTCTATTGCGTGACGCCAAGCTGTATGAAATCGGTGCCGGCACCAGTGAGATCCGGCGCATGTTGATCGGTCGCGAACTGTTTAACGAAACCCGCTGAACGGAGCGCGCACCATGGCTACCCTGCACACCCAGCTCAACCCGCGCTCGGCGGAATTCGCCGCCAACAGCGCGGCGATGCTCCAACAGGTCGACGCCCTGCATACCCTGCTCGCCCAGGTGCAGCAAGGCGGCGGCGCCAAGGCCCAGGAGCGGCATACGTCGCGGGGCAAGCTGTTGCCCCGCGAGCGGATCAATCGCTTGCTCGACCCTGGCTCGCCGTTCCTTGAACTTAGCCAGCTGGCGGCTTATCAGGTGTACGGCGAAGACGTGCCCGCTGCCGGGGTGATTGCCGGGATTGGCCGGGTGGAAGGCGTCGAATGCATGATCGTCGCCAACGACGCCACGGTGAAAGGCGGCTCGTACTACCCGCTGACCGTCAAGAAACACCTGCGCGCCCAGACCATCGCCGAGCAGAACCGCCTGCCCTGCATCTACCTGGTGGACTCCGGCGGCGCCAACCTGCCGCGTCAGGATGAAGTGTTCCCGGACCGCGAGCACTTCGGACGAATCTTCTTCAACCAGGCGAACATGAGCGCCCAGGGCATCCCGCAGATCGCGGTGGTTATGGGCTCCTGCACTGCCGGTGGTGCCTATGTGCCTGCGATGGCGGACGAAGCAATCATGGTCCGCCAGCAAGCCACCATCTTCCTCGCCGGCCCGCCGCTGGTGAAGGCGGCGACCGGTGAAGTGGTCAGCGCCGAAGACCTGGGCGGTGCCGATGTGCACTGCAAGATTTCCGGGGTGGCCGACCACTATGCCGACAGCGACGAACATGCGCTGGCCCTGGCTCGGCGAAGTGTGGCCAACCTCAACTGGCGCAAGCTGGGGCAATTGCAACAACGCACACCGCTGGCGCCGCTTTATAGCAGCGAAGAGCTGTACGGCGTGATTCCGGCCGACGCCAAGCAACCGTTCGATGTACGCGAGGTGATCGCGCGATTGGTGGACGGCTCGGTGTTCGATGAATTCAAGGCGTTGTTTGGCACCACACTGGTGTGCGGCTTTGCGCACCTGCACGGCTATCCGATTGCGATCCTGGCCAACAACGGCATCCTCTTCGCCGAGGCCGCGCAGAAAGGCGCGCACTTTATCGAACTGGCCTGCCAACGCGGGATTCCGCTGTTGTTCCTGCAAAACATCACCGGCTTCATGGTCGGCCAGAAATACGAAGCCGGCGGCATCGCCAAGCACGGCGCCAAACTGGTGACAGCGGTAGCCTGTGCCAAGGTGCCGAAGTTCACCGTGATCATCGGCGGCAGCTTCGGCGCCGGTAACTACGGCATGTGTGGACGCGCCTACGACCCGCGCTTCTTGTGGATGTGGCCCAACGCACGCATCGGCGTGATGGGCGCCGAACAGGCCGCCGGCGTGCTGGTGCAGGTCAAGCGTGAGCAGGCCGAGCGCGCCGGCCAGGGTTTCAGCAGCGATGAGGAAGCGGCGATCAAGCAGCCGATCCTCGACCAGTACGAAACCCAGGGCCACCCCTACTACTCCAGCGCACGGCTGTGGGATGACGGCGTCATCGACCCGCTGCAGACCCGCGACGTGCTCGCCCTGGCCCTGTCCGCCGCGCTGAACGCCCCCATCGAGCCGAGCCGCTTCGGCGTGTTCCGCATGTAAATGGAGCTGCACCCCATGAGCGATTTCAACACCCTCGAACTGATCACCGACCCCCGTGGCTTTGCCACGCTGTGGCTCAGTCGTGAAGCCAAGAACAACGCGTTCAATGCCGAAATGATCCGCGAACTGATCATTGCCCTGGACCGGGTGCAAGGCGATCCGGCCCTGCGTTTTCTGGTACTGCGCGGGCGCGGCAAACACTTCAGCGCCGGCGCCGACCTGGCCTGGATGCAGCAGTCGGCCGAACTGGATTACCACACCAACCTGGACGATGCCCGAGAACTGGCGGAGCTGATGTACAACCTCGCCAAGCTGAAGATCCCGACGCTGGCGGTAGTCCAGGGTGCGGCCTACGGTGGTGCCCTGGGGTTGATCAGTTGCTGCGACATGGCGATTGGCGCCGACGATGCGCAGTTCTGCCTGTCGGAAGTGCGCATTGGCCTGGCGCCGGCGGTGATCAGCCCGTTCGTGGTGCAGGCGATCGGCGAACGGGCAGCCCGTCGCTATGCCCTCACAGCGGATCGCTTTGGCGGTCAGCGGGCACGGGAAATCGGCTTGCTGGCGGAAAGTTATCCTGCCGATGATTTGGACATACATGTCGAATTGTGGATTACCAATCTGCTGCTCAACAGCCCCGCGGCCATGCGCGCCAGCAAGGACCTGCTACGGGAAGTCGGCCACGGTGCCCTGACGCCAGCGTTGCGTCGCTACTGCGAGAACTCCATCGCCCGGATCCGCGTCAGCGCCGAAGGCCAGGAAGGCCTGCGTGCCTTTCTGCAAAAACGCGCGCCCAACTGGCAGCCTCAGGAGCCGCGTTCATGAAGACGCTTACTACCGTATTGGTAGCCAACCGTGGCGAAATCGCCTGCCGGGTGATGCGCACCGCCAAGGCCATGGGCCTGACCACCGTGGCCGTGCACAGCGCCACCGACCGTGACGCGCGGCACACCCGCGAGGCTGATATTCGTGTGGACCTGGGCGGCAGCAAGGCCGCCGACAGTTACCTGCAAATCGACAAACTGATCGCCGCGGCCCAGGCCAGCGGCGCCCAGGCGATTCACCCGGGTTATGGGTTTCTTTCGGAGAACGCAGGGTTTGCCCGCGCCATTGAAGCCGCCGGGTTGATCTTCCTCGGCCCGCCCGCCTCGGCCATTGATGCCATGGGCAGCAAATCGGCCGCCAAGGCGTTGATGGAAACCGCCGGCGTGCCGTTGGTGCCGGGTTACCACGGCGACGCCCAGGATCTGGAGACCTTCCGCCAGGCAGCCGAGCGTATCGGTTACCCGGTGCTGCTCAAGGCAACGGCAGGCGGTGGCGGCAAGGGCATGAAGGTGGTCGAGGACGTCAGCCAACTGGCCGAAGCGTTGGCCTCGGCACAGCGTGAAGCACTGTCCTCCTTTGGCAATGCGCAGATGCTGGTGGAAAAGTATTTGCTCAAGCCGCGTCACGTGGAGATCCAGGTGTTCGCCGACCAGCACGGTCACTGCCTGTACCTCAATGAGCGCGATTGCTCGATCCAGCGCCGCCATCAAAAAGTCGTCGAAGAAGCCCCGGCGCCGGGCCTGAGTGCCGAGCAGCGCAAGGCCATGGGCGAAGCGGCCGTGCGTGCGGCCCAGGCCATCGGCTACGTGGGCGCGGGCACCGTGGAGTTTCTGCTGGACGCCCGGGGCGAGTTTTTCTTCATGGAGATGAACACCCGGCTGCAGGTGGAACACCCGGTGACCGAGGCCATCACCGGCCTGGACCTGGTGGCCTGGCAGATTCGCGTGGCCCAGGGCGAGCCGCTGCCGATGACTCAGGAGCAAGTGCCACTGCTGGGGCATGCGATTGAAGTGCGCCTGTACGCCGAGGACCCGGCCAACGATTTTCTGCCGGCCACCGGGCACCTGGCGCTGTACCGCGAATCCACGCCAGGGCCCGGGCGCCGGGTAGACAGCGGCGTCGAACAAGGCGACAACGTGTCACCGTTCTACGACCCGATGCTGGGCAAGTTGATTGCCTGGGGCGAGGACCGCGAACAGGCGCGCCTGCGGCTGCTGGGCATGCTCGATGAATTTGCCGTGGGTGGACTGAAGACCAACCTGGGCTTCTTGCGGCGCATTATCGGCCATCCGGCGTTTGCCGCTGCCGAGCTCGATACCGGGTTTATCCCGCGTTATCAGGATGAGCTGCTGCCGGCGCCTGGCGAATTGAGTGAGGCATTCTGGCAGGCCGCCGGCCAGGCGTTCATGCAGACCCAACCGAGCACTGACACCCGTTCGCCCTGGGCCGACACCCGAGGTTTTCGCGCAGGCTTGCCGGGCGAGGTTTCCCTGCACCTGAGCTGCAACGGCCAGGATCGCCTGGTAATGCTGCAAGCCGGCGTCAACCCGCCCCAGTTGCACGGCGAACAATTGCTGATCGACCAGCACGGCGTGCGCCGCTCCCATCTGGCGGTACGCGAGGGCGGCAGTGTGTTTTTGCGCTGGGACGGCGAGGTGCACAGTGTCAGCCTGTTCGACCCGATTGCCGCCGTCGATGCCAGCCAGTCCCATCAGGGCGGCCTGGCCGCACCGATGAACGGCAGCATCGTGCGAGTGCTGGTGGAAGTCGGGCAAACGGTTGAAGCCGGTACGCAGTTGGTGGTGCTGGAGGCCATGAAGATGGAACACAGCATTCGCGCGCCCCATGCCGGCGTGGTCAAGGCGCTGTACTGCCAGGAAGGCGAAATGGTCGGTGAAGGCAGCGCACTGGTGGAGCTGGAAGCCGCGAGTTAAAACCTCGTGACCGCCTGCGCCACCACGCCGATGATCCGGCACTCTTCACTGAACAGCATCTTCGGGTACGTAGGGTTGAGCGGCACCAGGTAAAGCTGGCCGCCCTGCCTGACCCATTTGCGCAAGATCGCCTGGGAATCAAATGCCCATTGGGCCACCACCAGTTTGCCGGGCTCGGGCTGGATGGCCGGGTCCACCAGAATCATCGTGCCTTCATTGATACTCAAGCCGCTGGGGGCGGTCATGGCGTCGCCAGTCACGCGCATCCAGAACGCCTTGCCACGGGCGTGATAGTCGCTCATCTGAAAACGAGTAACGCCGTACGGCCGAGGTTCTTCCTGCAATGGGTAGCCTCCCTTCCCTTCGCTCACCGGGTAACGGTAATTCGGGTTGTAGTGCGGCGCCGGCTGCAGTTCCTCGGCAACCGCCGCGAGCGCTTTTTCGCGAACCACCAGCGCGACCTCGAGCCCATCCAGGCCCAGCTCCTGCATCACCCGGTTCATATCGGCAAGGCTCGGCACCCGACGCTTGTTCAGCCAGTGGCCGACCCCGCCCTGGGACATGCCCAGGCGCGACGCCAGTTGGTCCTGCGTGACCTTGCGGTCTTTCATGTTGGCCTTGACCAACGCTATCCATTTATCCATGGGCCCTGACAATACGTTGTGTACTCACCACGACAATAAACAGTTTGTAGTAATCAATAAAACGCCATAAATACGATTAGTACTAATATCGATTGCAGGCTTTCGACACCCACACAGAGCACTGCCCTTATGACGACCACCTCGTATACCCTGCCCGACACCTGCGATGAAGACGAGCGGCTGTTCCTGCGCAGCAGTGGCGCCGCCCAACGCGCGCTGGACTATTACCTGAAAGAGGATGCCGCACCGCCCTCCGTTGACGATACGTTGTTCGAGGTCAAGCCCGGCATCAGCGACGAGGAGGCCCTGGTCCACGCCTCCGACCTGCTGCGCAGCGCCGCGGCCACTGCGTACGAATCGGCAAACAGCGCCCACGGCAATAGCCGGGACCTGGCGTTTTCAGTGGTCTATTTGATTGATATGGCGAAGGTGATGGTGGAGCGGTCACTGCGGCTTTCGGCGAGGGGTGCCGAACAGCCGGCCAGTCTGTAACAGGCACGCGGGAAAAATATTTCTATCCGAGGGATAAAAACATTTGACTTGCAAATGATAATGATTATTATTGGACCTAGCTGATCGCGAGATCAGTCGATAGACCAAGAGACCTTAGGTCGGACTCTTGGAATATCTCCTCATCAGGCTAATCACGGTTTTTGACCCGGCTCTTTGGCCGGGTCTTTTTTTTGCCAGTTTTTCCCTGGCGTGACTTCAGGCTAATGAAGACTGTGTGTTGCTTGATGGCGCGCATGGTAGCAAAAGACCATCGCCAAAAGAAAGTCGATCGAGCGCTCTAGGCCGGTTCTTTCAAAATTAGCACTTGAGAATCAATCTCATAGATTCTAAGCTGCGGCGGCGTCATGGACGACGCCCCCCTCTTCACCCGCAAAAATTGCATCCAGGCTTTGCCCCGCTCCGGTGTAAAATGCCCGCCACAACACTCATATTCAGGCAACCAGACTATGACCGTGGCCTTGACCTCCATCAAGATCAGCACCGACTTCGACAGTGGCAATATCCAGGTGCTCGACGCCAGTGATGCTCACCAGTTGCTGCTGGCGATAAAGCCCGATACGCGCAGCCAGCACTACCAGTGGTTCCACTTCAAGGCCGAAGGCATGCATGTGGGTCACACCCACACCTTCCGCCTGAGCAATGCCGGCCACTCGTCCTACAAGCACGCCTGGAGCGGCTACAACGCCGTGGCGTCCTACGACCATATCAACTGGTTCCGGGTGCCCACCCGCTTTGATGGCGAAACGCTGCACATCACCCTCGAAACCCGTGAAAAACAGGCCTGGTTCGCTTACTTCGAACCCTACAGCCGCGAACGCCACGACTGGCTGATCGACCAGGCGCTGAACCGCGCCGGCACGCAATTGCTGGCCACCGGCAAAAGTGTCGAAGGCCGTGATATCCAACTGCTGCGCCGTGGCAAGGGCGAGGCCAACAAGCGCAAGGTCTGGATCATCGCCCAGCAGCATCCCGGCGAGCACATGGCCGAATGGTTTATGGAAGGCATCATCGAGCGCCTGCAACAGGACGGTGACGCCGAGCTGAAAAAGCTCCTGGCCGCCGCCGACCTGTACCTGGTACCGAACATGAACCCCGATGGCGCGTTCCATGGGCATCTGCGCACCAACGCCATGGGCCAGGACCTCAACCGCGCCTGGCAGAGTGCGAGCCAGGAGATCAGCCCCGAAGTACTGTTCGTCCAGCAACAAATGGAAAAGTACGGCGTTGACCTGTTCCTGGATATCCACGGCGACGAGGAAATCCCCTATGTGTTCACCGCCGGTTGTGAAGGCAACCCGGGCTACACGCCACGTATCGAGCAGTTGGAAAAACACTTCCGCAGCCACCTGAGCAACCTCACCCGGGATTTTCAGACCGCGCATGGCTACACCCGCGATTTGCCGGGCGAAGCCAATATGACCCTGGCGTGCAACAGCGTCGGCGAGAAGTTCGATTGCCTGTCGCTGACCCTGGAAATGCCCTTCAAGGACAACGACGACGCGCCCAACCCGCACACCGGCTGGTCGGGCAAACGCTCGATGCAGTTGGGCAAGGACGTGTTGAGCAGCGTGGCGGATATCGTCGGCGTATTGCGCTAAACATCCACGATCCCGGCGACGGCTGCCTCACAGCAACCGCCGCCGGGGAAGGCTTCAGTCCTTGCTGCCGGTCATGCTTTGCAACACACCGTCACGCCGGATCAAACCGTGGAACAGCGCCGCCGCCAGGTGCAACAACACCGTCAGAAACAGCAAATACGCCAGGTAACCGTGAGCCTTGCGCAACACGGCAAACAACGGCGCATTCGCCCCCACCAGCGCCGGCAACTGCACCGAACTGCTGAGCATCACCGGGTCGCCGGCCGCTGAAATCATCGCCCAGCCCAGCAGCGGCAACACCAGCATCAACGCATACAGCACCACGTGGGAGGCCTTGGCCGCCAGCACTTGCCACAGCGGCAAGTCGGCAGGCAGCGGCGGCTGGCGCGTGGAAAAACGCACCACCAGGCGCACGATCACCAGCGCCAGGATCGCAATGCCCAGCGGCTTGTGCAGGTGGATCAGCCACTCATGGCGTTCGGAAACCGAGGCCACCATGCCCGCGCCGATAAACAGCATGGCGATGATCATCAACGCCATCAGCCAATGCAGCAGCCGCGCCAGCGGGGCGAAAAACCGGGGTTGGGCATTCATGGCTTCGACTCCTGAGGGGCGCTGTGCAGCTGGCTGACTTCGCTGGTGCGACGCAGGTAGGAACTGGCGTACGCCGCCGAACGGGCGGCCAGCAATGGGTCATTCGAGGCTTCGATACCGCTCGGCAGCACCAGTGGATCAAAGTTGATGTCACGGCAATCACCGTCCATTTGCGGCTGGCTGCTTTCCAGCACCAGGGTCCCGGCATTCAGCACCTTGTGCTCACCGGTCCAGGTCTTGCTGGCGTCATCCACCGGGTCGCCCGGGTTGGCCAGGGTGAGGTTCAACTGCCAGCGCAACGGCCCGGCCACCAGGCGCTGGGCCAGGTCTTTTTCGAGGAAGTCGCTGCCGGCGGGCGCCGTGGCCCCCGCAGCATCCTGGCTTTGCGGTACGACGCCCCAGCGCACGGCCTGGCGTTGGCCGCTGGCGTTTACCAGGTAAAACGCGTTGATGCCGTTATAGGTTTCAGTGGCATAGCTGGCAGACGGTTTGGCGGTCTTGACCCAGGCCAGGAACGGCGCGGTCTCGGGGTGCGCCGCGAAGAACGCCGGCATGCCTGCCGGGTTCGGCTTGCCGGTGGCCGGGTCAGGTGCGCCGGCCTTGAGCATCTCGAAGAAGGCCTCGGGCGTGCCCACCGGGAACACCGGCATGCTGTTCATCCCGGTGCGCCATTGCTGGCCATTGACCAAGTTGAACTGCAAGGCAAAACTGCGGATCGGCACGCTGCTGTCCGGCGCATACGGGTTGCCGCTGGGCAGCGCAAAACGCCCGATAACCGGGGTACGCGCCTCGCTGAATACCTGGGCACTGGAGTACTGGCGCGCCTCGGGGCTGCTCTCGAAATAACCGGCCACGCACACGCCCTTGGCATGGTTACGCCGGTAGCCAGGGTGCAAGCCGTTGTTGGTTTCCAAGGCGTTGACCAGGGTTTTGGGGCGCAACCGCTGTGGGTCGAGGCTTCCGTTAACGTAGGCAAACGCCCCGGCCACGACGGCAACCACCACGCCGATGCTGGCCAACCGAATTATCAGGCTTGCGGTGCTCAGCGGCGGACGGGGCGGTGATGAGTGATCTACCATGAAATAACTCCAGGGCCCAAGGCCTTGAGTGGGTGAAACATAAGGTCGGAACACTTGGGACGAACGCCAGCGCACTCTATTCCCTGGCCTGCTGTTTATTTTTATTGGCCTGGAATAACCTTCAACGCCGGACGTCTTCCTAGTCCCAGCGTAGTGACTAGCCAGAATCCCATGCACGAACTCGACGAACAGTTACGTGAACTCATCCCCAGGTTGCGGCGTTTTGCCGTGTCCCTGACGCGTAACACCAGCAGCGCCGACGACCTGGTGCAGGCGAGCCTTGAGCGCGCGATCATCAGTTGGGCCGACAAACGCCTCGAAGGCGACTTGCGCGCCTGGCTGTTCTCGATCCTCTACCGGCAGTTCCTCGACGCCCATCGGCGCTCCCGGCGGTACACACGTATGCTGGAATTTTTCACCGGCCGCGATGATTCGCAGCCGTCGGTCGAGCGCACCGTCATCGCGCAATCGACCCTGCAAGCCTTCGACAAATTGAACACCGAACAGCGCGCCCTGCTGCTGTGGGTCTCGGTGGAAGGCTTGAGCTACAAAGAAGTCGCCGACATCCTCGAGGTGCCCGTGGGCACCGTGATGTCTCGCCTGTCGCGCGCGCGCCAGGCCCTGCGCCAGCTCAGCGACGGCGAAATCACCAGCCCTGCCCTGCGGATACTCAAATGATCAGCCTGCCTCCCAGCGAACGCGATTTGCATGCCTACGTCGATCACCAGCTCCTGGACGCCGACCGCCGCCAGCTCGAAACCTGGCTGGCGGCCCACCCGGACGTCGCCGCCCAGGTGCACGCCTGGCAACAGGACGCGCAGCACCTGCGAGCATCGTTGAGCGGCGCACTGCAACAACCCGCCAACCCCGAGCTGGACCCCGCCCTGATTCGCCAGCGGGTCAAGCGCCAGTCACGCCGCCATCTCGCAACCGCCGCCATGCTGTTGATTGCCGTCAGTGTCGGCGGCCTCGGCGGCTGGCAGGCCCGCCAGGCTACGCTGCTCGAGAGCATGGCGCCCATGAGCGACGCGATGCAGGCCTACCGCCTGTTTGCCCAGGACGGCATCTTGCCCGCCGACTACCACGTGCAAAGCGGTGGCGACATGCAAGGCTGGCTCGACCGTTACTTCAACCAGGCCTACCGCCTGCCGGACCTGAGCCAGGCCGGGTTCAAGGCGGTCAGCGGGCGCCTGCTCAGTACCGAACAAGGCGCGGCGGCCATGGTGCTGTATGAAGACCCCCAAGGGCGGCGCATCAGTTTCTATATCCGTCCGCCGGGCCCGGAAAACAAATTCCTGCCTCGTGGCAGCCGCAGTGCCGACGGCCTGCAGGCCGAATACTGGTCGGGCGCGGGCTACAACTATGCGATGGTCAGCCCGCAAGACCCGTCGACCACGCAGATGCTCAAGCAGACGATGCGGTTCTAGAAGGCCACATCCAGCACCACGTTATCGACGTAGGTGCCGGCCGGCGGTGTTGTCTGGTTGGTATAGATCGCGGCGTTGTAGTTGAACACCTGGCTACCGGTACCCAAGCCATTCCCGGGATTCACCTCAGCCGTTGAGCTAGCGCGCCGGGCGGTGCTCACGCTGCCCCAGCGGGTGGTGGTGGCGCTTTTGAAAATGTCGTAATTCAGGAAATTGCTGCCAGAAACCATCCGCCGCTGCCCACCCACACTCACCGGGTTCTGGCCATCGCTGATGCCCACGGTGTAGGCGCTGCCCTTGGTGCAGGCAATGGTGGCCTGCCCGTTCACGCTGGAAAAACCACTGACTACCGGCGCACTGCCGAAGGCGATGTTGGGTGCAGAGATTGTGCAGTCGTTAGCCACGGTCATGCTGACGGTCAGGGAAGCCGTGCCACTGCCGGTGTCCCGTATGACACAGAGAGAACCCACACCGAGGACCGAGCAATAATTCCAGGTCCAGGCAATGCTTAGTGTCTCAGTATAAAGGCCGGCCGCCACATTGCTGCCGATGATGGAACTCAGATAAAGCGGCACGGTTTTCGTGCCCGGCCCGGATACCAGCCCCAGGCTTTGGGCGATGCCGGTGGCACCGAAATCGAATTGGGTTCCACGGGTGATCGGATAACTGGTGCTGTTACTGCCGTAGATCGTATAGCTGATGATATCCCCAGTGGGGCCGACCATGCCGCTGGTGGCCGACGTGATGGTTGCATAGAAGTGATCATTGGCTGCCAGCAACGAGATCAGCGTGGCCCCACAATTCAAGCCGGCATTGGTGGTGGAACTGGTCTGGGGAGCGGTGCGCACCGTCATCGAACTGATCGAGCCAAAGCCGGCCGGCGAGGTGGTTCCCGGCACCGAGCACGCGGCCATCACCTGTGTCGAAAAGCCCAGCCCCGCCAGCACCAGCAGCCCCACTATGCATTCCTTGCCCCGCACACCCACACTCCTTATCTCATTGGCAAACCAGTGGCCCGATCAGCGGCACCTGTGCTTCGTTGATATCCAGATCGAACGTTGCCTGGCAGGTACGGCCCTCACCCACAGTGACTTGCAAGGTGTTGTGGGCCGCCAGGTTCTCCAGGTACACCAGGCCATCCCACCCCACCACCGCGCGCGCCCCGGTTTGCTCATGACGCACCTGGCTGCCCAGGGGCAGGTCCTGATGCCGGGCATCCACCAGGGTGATACTGGCCGCGATCACCCGGCGCACCGGGAACTCCAGCAAGTAGCCGCTGCCGCGCCGCACCGCCACGCGCTGCTCGACATTCGGGGTCTGCACGTTGACCGGCAGGTTCAGCGGGTCGATTTCATACTTGCCGCGGTAGTACGCGCTGCTCCACGGCACCAGCAAGTGCCCGTTGCGGTCGGTTTCCCCCACCAACTGGTTTTCATAGAGCACCGGCACACCGGAATAGCCGTCGGTGCTCACCACCACAAACGCGTCATTGACCTGGTTGGCGGTGAACACCTGATTGTCCATCCACACCAGCGAGCCACTGGCATCCGCCCAACGGGTCTCGGCGTCACTGCTACCGTACACGCCCGCCTGCAATTGCACCGACTGCATGCGCCAGGTCAGGTCGGCCTGGCGATAGGCCGGGCCGTCGCCACTGGCATAACCCAGGTTGTAGCCCACGCCGCCCTCGGACGGCACCGCCCGGCTGTAGTTGATCCGCTGGCGACTTTCGCCGGCCTGGCTGCGCTCGTTGCTCAAGGCCAGGCTCCCGTAGACGTCGAACGGGATCACCAGTTGCGCCTGCATGGCCCAGTTGCTGTCACCGACCTCGCGGTTGGCCGACAGGTAGAAACTGGTGTTGCGCCACAGCTGTTTGCTCCAGGTGAGGTTCATCAGCCGGGTGCGGGAGTCATCGGCCGCCTGCACATCGAAATAGCCGGCACCGATGCTGCCGAAATCGTTGAGGTTCAGGCTCAGGGTCACCTGCTCGCTGCGCTTGCTGAGGCTCGCATAAGGCGTGTCGACCAGGGTCAGGTCGGCGTATTGGTCGCGGCGTTCTACTCGCTGGTATGACAGGCTGTAGCGCTGGTTGCTGTATTGATAACCGAAGCTCAGTTGCTGGCCGGTCTCGCCATCAAACTGGCTTTGGCTGAGGGCGGTATTGAGCACCCCGAAGTTGCCCAGCCGCACGTTGCCGCCGAGCCCGCCCAGGGTCAGGTCGCCTGAGGCTTCGGCATGGCTTTCCAGGGTGAAGTAGTCCGACACCCCGTAACGAAACGTGCCGCTGGCCACGCCCGGCCCGTAGCCAAAATCCCGAATGGTGTAGTCGCGGCGCAAATTACCGGCCGCCACCGAAAAATCCGACAGCCCTTTTTGCAACAACGTACTGGTGACGTAGAACGGCACGGTGGTCGACACCTGCCGGCCCAGGGCATCGGTGGTGACCACCACCGCTTCGCCGGCGCCGTTGATAAACGGCACGTTGGTCAAGGTGTAAGGGCCCGGCTGCAGATCTGCGCTGCTGGATTTGTAGCCATTGATGAACAGGTCCACCGACGACGGCACCGCCGCCTCCCCGGCAAATTGTGGCAAGGGGTAAGTCACCAGGTCCGGGCGTACGCCGAAATCCCGCGACACTTGCACCCCGCCCAGGCGTACCGAACTGCTCCACGGCAATGCGCTGCTGATCACGTCGCCCGCCTCGTAGGTCAGCAGGCGCTCATCGTCGGAAAAGCGCCAGGTGGTGTCATAGCGCCGGTAGCCATTGTTCAAAGTGCTGCCGCTGGCCTGGCCGCCAAAGGTGGTGCGGTATTGGCCGGTATTGGACAGCGTGCCCCACGTGTCGAACAGCCGCACTTCGTTGAAGATGCCCAGGTAAGTGCCCGCATCGTCGGTGTCATTCAAGTAGGCGTCGTAGTTGAGCAACGCACCAAAACTGGTGAGTGCCTGGGTGCGCGGGTAGTTATCGCGATTGCCGATGAACTGCGCCGGCAACCATGCCGGCGGTACCGTCAACATGAGGCGCTGGCCCTGGCTGTCGTAATCGGTGTGCAGGTCGGGCACGTGGTCCAGTGCGACCTCGGTGGTGATGCCGGCCGGCAGTTTCATGCCGATATCCCGCAATGTCGCGGCCGGCAAAAACAAGCCGCCGGCCCGTTGATCCACGGCGACCACCCGGCCGGTGTCCAATTGGTTGACCACCAGTTCGAGGAACAACTGTGCATCGGCAACAGCCTCCATGTTGCTGGGGGGGGGCGGCAGCGGCGCGGCCATGCAAAGCGGCGCAAGCGCCAGGCCAGACAGGCCTCCCATCACACACACCGTTCGCCATCGACTACGAGCCCGATCTTGGCTCACCAAGGCATTGTGTCCATCAATGGACATCTCCATCCGTTAAGACCAAGGGCTGCTCCATGCCCTATTCCATTGCGTTACCGTCCCGGCGCAAGGTTCTCCAGTTGCGCTGCGCCATTGACTCGCACCTGCAGCGGCTGATCGCCCGCGACACCTTGTGGCACCGGCCAGCGCATGGTTGCTCCCGGCAGTACATAGCCGAGCAGGCCGTCTACCAGCGGCCGGGTCTGCCCGCCCTGTTTGAACGCCACATCGGTGAGCCGCGCGTGCACCGCGCCCTGGTTGCGCATCTCCACATAGTTGCGCCCGCCGACGGTGACTTTTTTCCAGCTCAGGTCAGGCTTGCCCGCGCCCTTGGGGTCGCGCTGGCGCGTCGCGTCTTCCTTGCTCCACAGGCCTGCGCCGTAGGCGAACAACGGCACCGAATAACGCATCTGAAAGCGGATGGCGGCGGCCGTCTTGCCATCGGCTGCGGGGGTTTCAGGGGTGGCGGCGGGGATTTCGTCGATGATGATCCGATAGGCCAACTCCTGGCCCGGCGGCACTTCCCGGGTCCGGGTCAGGCGCACCAATTGCTTCTGCCCCGGTTCGATCTTCGCCACCGGCGGGCTGCCGATCACGTCGCGCTGGTTCTGGTACTGCTCGTCAAACCCGCCCTGGCTCCAGGCAAATACCCGGATCTGCAGGTTGGCAGTCTCTGTACCGCGGTTCTCCAACCACAAGGCGCTGGCCTGTTGATCGGCCTCCAGCACCGGGTCAATGGGCCAGATCAGCACCGAACTGGCGGCCTGGACCTGCCCGGCGCCCAACGTCACCAGACCGATAAAACCCGCAACCCAATACCGCCGGGAAGCTGCAAACATAGATTCCACTCCTCATGCCAATCGCCTTACCAGGACAGCTGCACCTGCAGCACGTCGCTGTACGTCCCCCCAGGCTGATTACCCGGTAACACCACCCGGCCGTAAATCGGCAGGGTTATATTGTTCGCGTTGCTGTAGGCCACGCTGACGCTTTGACTGATCCCCAGGCTCTGGCTCAGGGCCGCGTCCTGAAACAGCTGGTACGCCACTTGGGCACTGCCGCTATTGAGTTGCATGTGCCGGCCACTGGCGTTGTACAAGCCGCCGTTGACGCTCATGTTCAAGGTGACTCCCGGAGTGCATTGCAGCGTTACCCCGCTGCTCAGCGCCACCGACACCGTGCTGGTGGACAACGACGAATAGCTGCCGAACGCCAGGCTGCCGTAGTTCGTGCCGCCGCCCACCACCAGGCAGCCTGCGGCAATCGTCGCGCTGACCTGGATCGTCTGGCTGGTCACCGCCAGCAACGACGACGGTATCCCCCAACCCGTGATGACCGCCAGCGTCGCCCAGCAGGCCCGCTTCATCGCACTAGAACGTCAATTGCACGGACACCGTGTCGGTGTAGGTACCCGCCGGCAGACCTGCCTTGCCCACGGCCTGGCCGTAGATGTTCACGGTTTGCGCAACGCCCGTGCTCGCGCCTACGTTGATGGTTCCGTTGATCGCCAGGAGCGTCGAATGCCCGGTGTCGGTGTAGAAGTCATACGGCACATAGTTGGCCACGCCGTCGTACAGCGCCCGGGTGCCGCCCGTGGACTGGCCGTCATGGGAGCCCGCGCCCACGGTGATCACCGGCGAGGTGCCCGAGGAACACTGGATCGACAACGCGCCTCCACCGCCACCCAGCACCTGGCCGGACTGCGTGGTGAACTGGCTGTTGGTGGTACCGAAATTGATCGTACCGAAGTTCAAACCGGTGGTGCCGCCCACGCCGTTGACCAGGCAACTGTTGGTCAGGATCAGCGTGGAGCTGATCTGCCCGGTGACCGTCGTGGCCGCCTGGGCACCCGATACCCAGGCCAGTGCGACCAATGGGAGAACTGCTTTAGATACAAGTGCATGCATGATGTCCATCCTCCTGAATTACCAATCCAGAGTCACCGTCAGGGTGTCTGTGTAGATGCCGGCCGGTAGGGCCCTGGTATTCGCCACCACCGAGCCGAATACCGGGATCGGTACCTGTGCGCCCTTGGTCACGACGAAATTGCGTTGCTGGCCGATGCTGTAGGTGCTTCGGCCCGCAGGATCGGCCGACAGCCGATACGGTATGGTTTGCCGGCCATTGCTCAAGCGCCGGGTGATGCCGTCGCCATGGGCGCCGCCGTCGATGGTCACGGTGAAACTGCTCACCACCGACGGGTTGCAGGACACAGCGAGCGCGGCCTTGTCGCTATCACTGATGCCGGCACCCAGGCCCTTGTCCCAGGTGGGTCCGTGGCTGCCGAAATCCAGCAAGGCCGAGCCGCCATCCGGGCTCACCGGCGCGCTGTCGGTGCCTTTGCTCACCTGGCAACTGGCGGTAATCACCAGCCGTGCGTGAATCTGCCCGGCGACCGCCGCCTGGGCGTCCTCGGCCAGGAGCAACAGGCCGCCCAGCGCGATGCAGGCCAGGGCGCGGCTTACCATGTCACCGTCACTTTGAGCAGGTCGGAATAACGCCCCACGGCCGGTATTTCCTTGAGCGGCTCGATGCGTCCATAAAGTGGCAAGTCCACCGTGCCGGAATCGGGCACACGGCCGCTCAACGGTACGTCCACGGCCAAGGGGATGCGGCGTGCGGCATCGGCATAAATTCGATAGGGAATGGGTTTGATCGAGGGGGCAGCAGCGCCCAGGTAACGTACTTCGCCGATGCCGCCATGCAGGCCGCCGTCGACACGCATCTGATACGGCGTATCCGGGTTGCACTCCAGGCGTGGCTGGCGCTGGCTGATCAAGGCTGCACTCAACGGGCCTGCCGGGTCATCCAGCCGGGAGCCGCTGCCGAAATCCAGTACGCCGAGCTGCTCGATCCCTGCTTCACGCGTGGTGCCGACCAATTGGCACCCCCGCTGCACGTCGATACGCACCTCAACCTGGAGCTGGGCACCATAAACCGTGTTGCAGAGCATCGCGCTCATGATTGCCAAGACTGCGTGTCCCTTCACTGCCCCAAATCCTTATACAGGGGTGACTGCTGTGTATGAGGTTAGTCACTTGAAGGGAATCCGCCAGTCAGGTCGGTGTTTTGGATCCATTGACCCATGCCTTTTCCAGATAGCTCGCGCCGTGCTTCTCTATTGGTCAAACCGCGACCGGCGCTCTAAAGTGAGCGACCACCGAAACACAGAGTGACTGACATTGGCTGCTTTACCGCCCCTGCTCAAACGGTTGCTGGGTAAAACCGCGGCGACCACCGCCGCCCCCGGTATCAGCGCATTCTTCCAGGGCAAGGCCCGGCAACAGGGCTATACCCTCAGTCCAAGCCAGCAACAGGTGATCGAGACCATGTCCCGGCAAACCGACCATCTGCTGGCCGGGCGCCCTACCCGCAGCCTGTACCTGCACGGCGCCGTCGGCCGGGGCAAGAGCTGGTTGCTGGACGGCTTTTTCCAGGCGTTGCCGATTGCCGAGAAACAGCGCGTGCACTTCCACGACTTTTTCGCCCGTCTGCACCAGGGAATGTTTGCCCATCGCCAGCAGCGCGATGCATTGGCCGTGACCCTGGATGAGTTGCTCGATGGCTGCCGCGTGCTGTGCTTCGACGAGTTTCACGTACATGATATCGGCGATGCGATGCTGATCAGCCGCCTGTTCAAGGCCCTGTTCCGGCGCGGAGTCTGGGTGCTGGTAACCTCCAATTATCCGCCCGCCGGGTTGCTGCCGAACCCCTTGTACCATCAGCGGTTCAAGCCGGTGATCGAGCTGATCAGCGCGCGCATGGACGTCATGGAAGTCAGCGCCCCCCAGGATTTTCGCAGCCTGGCCCAGGCCCATGGCGATCAGCGGTTCAGCGCTGGCCAGTTCGTGTGGCCGGGGACTGCCGCGCAACGCCAAGCCCTGGGCCTGCCGTCAGCGGATCAGGCCCCGGTCAGCCTGACCGTCGGAGCCCGGCAATTGACTGCCCGCTGGCACCAGGACCGCAGCATTGCCTTCACCTTCAGCGACCTGTGCGAACAACCGACCGCCGTCATGGACTACCTGCAGCTGTGCCGCGACTATGAACGCTGGATCATCGACGGCCTGCCGCACCTGGCGGACTGTCCGATTGCCGCCCAGCAACGGTTCATCAACCTGGTGGACGTGCTCTACGACCAGGACAAGCAATTGGTGCTGATCGGCGAGCAGCCGCTGGAGCAATCCCTGAGCGGCCAGGCCATCGATTTGGCGCGCACCGCCAGCCGCCTGGGGCAGTTGCAGAAGATCGGGCCGCAACCCGCTATCATGAGCGCCATTCACGCCCCTATTGCCGAGTGACGCGCCGTTCATGGATACCCTTGCCCAACTCAAGGCCGGCCAACTGGCCGGTATCAAACGCCTGGACCTGCGCTGTGGGCTGACCGAGTTCCCTCGGGAAATCTTCGACCTGGCCGACTCCCTGGAAATCCTCAACCTGACCGGCAATGCCCTGAGCAGCCTGCCGGATGACCTGCACCGCCTGCCCCATTTGCGCGTGCTGTTCTGTTCGGAAAACGCCTTTACCGAACTGCCGCAATGCCTGGGCCAGTGCGCGCAGTTGAGCATGATCGGCTTCAAGTCGAACCAGATCAGCAGTGTCCCGGCGACGTCGCTGCCACCCTTGCTGCGCTGGCTGATCCTCACCGATAACCACATCAGCCAATTGCCGGACGAACTGGGTGAACGGCCTTTGCTGCAAAAACTGATGCTGGCCGGTAACCACCTGGAGCAGTTGCCGCAAAGTCTCGCCCAGTGCAAAAACCTCGAATTGATCCGCATCGCTTCCAACCGCATGACCCGCCTGCCGGACTGGTTGCTGGGTTTGCCGAGCCTGACCTGGCTGGCCTACGCCGGTAATCCGGTAGAGATGGCCGTGGAAGAGGCCCGCCATGACGCGACGCCAAACATTCCCTGGTCCGAGCTGGAATTGAGCGAAGTGCTGGGGGAAGGCGCTTCCGGAATCATCCGCAAAGCGTACTGGGCCCCGTCAAACGGGCAGGTCAAGGCGGTCGCGGTCAAACTCTATAAAGGCAGCATTACCAGTGACGGCTCGCCCCTGCACGAAATGCACGCCTGCATCGCCGCCGGACTGCATGCCAACCTGATCAAGGTAGAAGGCCGTGTCGTCGACCACCCGGAAGGCCAGGCGGCACTGGTGATGCAACTGATCGAACCGAACTATCGCAACCTTGCGGCGCTGCCGAGCCTGGCGTCGTGCACCCGGGATATCTACGAGCCCACCACCCGTTTCAGCGCGGATGTGGCGCTGCGCATGGCCCGGGGCATCGCTTCGGTGGCGGCGCACCTGCACGCGCAAGGCATCACCCACGGTGATCTGTACGGCCACAACATTCTGTGGAATGAAGCCGGTGAATGTCTGCTTGGGGACTTTGGTGCAGCGTCGTTTCACGCCACGGTCGACAGCCAGGAAACCCGCGCGTTGCAGCGCATCGAAGTCAGGGCGTTCGGGGTGTTGCTGGGGGAATTGCTGGAAAGGATTGATGCGGGGTTGAGCGAGGAAAAGCGCGTGGCGCTGGAAGCCTTAAGGGATAACTGCTGCCAACCGGATGTGCTGGCCCGGCCTGGGTTCGAGGAAATCACAAGCTTGTTGCAGTCTTCCAAACTCAGCTAAACCCAATGTGGGAGCGGGCTTGCTCGCGAATGCGGTGTGTCAGTCAATACATGCTTGGCTGGTACACCGTATTCGCGAGCAAGTCCGCTCCCACATTTGGACCGGGTTCACATCAAATCAGAATCAACCCGCCAACCCGACGAACATGTCCTGCACGTCATCATGGTTGTCCAGGCCTTCCAGGAAGGCTTCGACTTCGGCCATCTGCTCATCGCTCAAGCCACTCACCGGGTTCTTCGCGATGTAGCCCAGCTTGGCCGACAACACGGTGAACCCCTGCTCCGGCAAGGCTTTCTGCACGGCGTCCAGGTCGGTGGTCTCGGTGATGAACAGGGTCGTGCCCTCTTCTTCGCCTGCCTCGAAATCCTGGGCACCGGCTTCAATCGCGGCCATTTCCGGATCGGCTTCCGGGCTGTCCGGCGAGGCTTCGATCAGGCCCACATGGTTGAAGTCCCAGGCCACGGAGCCGGACGCGCCGAGTTGCCCCTTGCGGAACGCCACGCGGATTTCCGCCACGGTGCGGTTGATGTTGTCGGTCACGCATTCAACGATCAGCGGCACCTGGTGCGGGGCAAAACCTTCGTAGGTCACGCGGTGGTATTGCACGGTCTCACCGAGCAGACCGGCGCCTTTCTTGATCGCGCGTTCCAGGGTTTCCTTGGGCATCGAGGCCTTTTTGGCCTGCTCCACCACCAGGCGCAAATGTGCGTTGGTAGCAGTGTCGGCACCGTTGCGGGCGGCAATGGTGATCTCTTTCACCAGCTTGCCGAAGATCTTGCCCTTGGCATTGGATGCCGCTTCTTTATGTTTGACTTTCCACTGTGCGCCCATGACTCACTCTCTTCTGTCCATCGCGCCGAGACGTCTACTGGCCGGCGCTTTGGGGGCAGAGTTTATAGCGCTGAAACACTCTAATCCACCAAAAAACCGGCCATGCCCCTCAGGTCCGCAAGGGATTGATGGCGCGTTCACGGTCGGGCACGAAGTCGCCCACCTGCGCCAGCACCGCCGGCCTGGCGTTCCAATAGGGCATCAACACCAGGGAGGAAAACAGCGCGGCACCGGCAAACACGATAAACACCGTGACGGTGTCGAAGTAGCCCGGCAGCAAGCCGCCAAGGATCGCCCCCACCGAACCGCAGCCGTTGACGAACCCCGCCGCCGTCGCGCCGGCCTTGGCGGTACCGAAGTCGATGGCGGCGGTGCTGCTGATCATCGAGTCCGGCCCGTACAGGGTCAGGCCCATCACAAACAGCAGCGCCATCACCAGCGCCACACTGCCGGTGTGCAAGGCGCCCATGAACAACGCCAGGGCCACGGTCAGCGCCAGCAGGCTGAGGACACAGGCCGGCATGCGCCGGGCGCCGAACAGTTTGTCGGACGCCATGCCGATCATGATCGGCCCCAGCAACCCCGCCAGCTCGAACGCCGTCGGCACAATCGCTGCACCGACCTTGCCCACCGACGGCATCTGCTCATACACAATCACCGGCCCCCACAACAGGATCGCGTAACGCGCCGGTTTCAACAGAAAGTACGCCAGCCCCAGGGTCAACACAGTACGGTTGCGCAAGATGGCCCGCAGCGGCTCCAGCACACTGGCGTTCTTCTCGGCGGCAGTCTGTTCCGGTTCCGGTTCCACTGCCGGTAACCCCACATCCTGTGGCGTGTTGCGCTGGAAAATGAAAAACAGCACCGCGACCACGAAGACCACAGCCGCACTGGAGATAAATGCCGCATGCCAGGTGCCGATCAGCGTATACGCCCACCATCCGGCAAACGGCGACGCCACCAGGCCACCAAAGGCGTAGCACGAGCTCCATAAACCCAGCACCCGGCCACGCTGCTGCGCCGGGAAGAAACTGCCAAGGTTCTTGCACAGCCCGGACCAGCCGGTGGACTGGGCCAGGCCCTGGATCAACATGCACGTGACAAAGATCGGTAACGTGGCAAACGTGCCCATCACCAGGGCGGCGGCGGCTGAAATCACCAACCCGCCGAGTACCACCACACGCGGCCCGAAACGGTCGGCGAGCATGCCCCAGGTGAATTGGCCAACGGCGTAGGCCGCCAGGTAGATGCCATCCAGGTTGGCCATCATCATCTTGTCCAGCGGGAAACTCGGGTCGTCGACGATCCCCAGCTTGGCCACCGAAAAAGCCTTGCGGGTGAAATAGAAGGCCGCGTACGCCAGCCAGGTGATGGCGAAAATCTGCACGCGCCAACGCTTGATGTGACTCAAGGGAGTATTCATGGTGGTTCTGACCTCGGGTGTGAGTGTGCCGGCAGAATGAAAAGCAAACGCCTGTATTTTTATTGTTGAGCACTGCAGTACCGGCGCTTGGGAGGCGACGGTGCTGGTCAGATGAGTCCTGCTGGTGAGCACGCAGAAAACCCATGGCCGCCGAAGGTGTAGGACTCGACCTACGGCGACTGGGGCTATCAAAGCAATGGCTGACTAATAGGTAAAATCGATTTATCGTATTTCAAATATAAGCTGAGCTTGTAAGAGGATTCGCGATGTCGGTGTCTCACGCGCAACTCAAAGCCTTCCATGCGGTGGCCGTCCACGGCAGTTTTACCCACGCCGCCGAACGCTTGTTCCTCAGCCAGCCGGCCATTTCCGACCAGGTGCGCAAGCTTGAGGAACGTTTCGGCGTGCTGCTGTTTCATCGCAACAAACGTTCGGTGCGCTTGACCGACCTCGGCGAGCGCCTGTTGAGCATCACCCAGCGTCTGTTTGCCGTCGCGGCGGAAGCCGAAGAGCTGTTGCAGGATTCCCGCGCCTTGCAAACCGGCACCCTGACACTCGCGGTGGACGCCCCGGTGCATGTGCTGCCGCAGATTGCGCGCTTCTGCCAGTTGTACCCGGGCATCAGCGTGAAGATCGAAACCGGCAACACCGATGAATCACTGTTTCGCCTGTACAACTACCAGGCCGACCTCGCGCTGCTGGGGCGCGATGTGGACGACGAGCGGCTGCTGTCACTGCCGCTGCCCGATGACCAATTGCTCGCGTTTGTCGCCCGCAACCACCCGTGGGCGGGCCGCGAGTCGATCTGCCTGGCGGACCTGGACGATACGCCGCTGGTGTTGCGGGAAATCGGCTCGGTGACCCGCCAGACCCTGGAGCAGGAAATGCACCAGGCCGGGCTGCGCATTCGCCCGGCGATCCAGGTGGAAGGCCGCGAAGCCGCGCGGGAGGCGGTGGTGGTGGGGATTGGCGTGGGCGTGGTGTCGGCTGCGGAGTTTGGCGCAGATTCGCGGGTGTATGCGATGCCGATCCGTGACTGTACGCAGCGGATGAAGGAAACACTGGTGTGCTTGAAAGAGCAGAGTTCGCGGCGGGTGGTGGCGACGTTTCTGGAGATTGTGCGGGAAAGTTTGCGGTGAAGTTGAGGGCCCCTTCGCGAGCAAGCCCGCTCCCACAGTTGACCGAGTTCTACCGATGGAACGCGGTCGAATGTGGGAGCGGGCTTGCTCGCGAAGGGGCCAACTCGATCTTCAGCCAACCCCCACTCAGGGCGCCAACTCGAAAAACGCCTGAATCAACCGCAACTCCCGCCGCCGCTCCATGCACCCGATCACATGCCGGTTCATCAGCCCCTCGCCCTGGATCGGAATCGCGTGCACCCGCGGATCCCGGCTGACTTCCATCGACGACACCACCCCAACCCCCAACTCGGCCGCCACCGCTTCCGTCACCGCCTCACGGCTGTCCAGTTCCAGCAACACCCGGGGCTGCACGCCGGCCTGGGCGCAGGCATCGTCAAAGGTCCGCCGCGTAATCGAGCTGGGTTCACGCAACACCATGATCACCTGATCCAATTGCTCCAGCCGAATTCCCGCAGGCTCCGCCAGCCACGGATGGCCGGCCGGCACCAACGCGCAAATCCGTGACTCGATCAACGGCTGCAAGTGCAGGCCCTTGCGCGGCTCCACCTCGGTCAACACCGCCACGTCAGCCCGCTCCGACAACAGCGCCGCGAGGGTTTCCTGCGCATTGCCCAGGCGCAAATTGACAGTAATCCCCGGATACCGCTGCCGTAGGCTGGCCAGCATCGGCATGACCATGTGCGGCCCGTCCGCCGCCACTTCCAGGCGCCCGGTAAGTAATTGCCGGTTGGCCTCCAGCAACGTCTGCGCCTCTTCCACCAGGCCGAAGATCGCCCGGGTGATCGCCGCGAGTTTGGTGCCCTCCTCGGTCAACTCCACCCGCCGCGCGGTACGCCGCAGCAGCGCGATCTGGTAGTGCTCCTCCAGCGCCTTGATATGCCCGGTCACCGCCGGCTGGCTGATGAACAGGCGCTCGGCCGCCCGGGTAAAACTGCCCTCGCGGGCCACCGCATCAAACGCACGCAGTTGAAACAGGTTCATAGCTATCGGCCTCACTGATAGCTCGCATAACAACAAACAATTTGATTGATGACAAGCCAAACTGCAATTTAGGCGCCGTAACTTCATCCCAATGTTTTGCGAGGACACACGAATGAGCACTGCCGCGCCGATCCTGCTGACCCCGGGGCCCTTGACCACCTCGGCCCGCACCCGCCAGGCCATGATGGTCGACTGGGGTTCATGGGATGACCGCTTCAATCAACTGACCGCCAGTCTTTGCGAGCAACTGCTGGTGATCGTCAACGGCACCGCCAGCCACCATTGCGTGCCATTGCAAGGCAGCGGCACCTTTGCCGTGGAAGCGGCCATCGGCACCCTCGTGCCACGGGACGGCAAGGTGCTGGTGCTGATCAACGGCGCCTACGGCAAGCGCCTGGCGAAGATTTGCGAAGTGCTCGGCCGCGAGTTCAGTACCTTTGAAACTGCCGAGGACGAACCCACCACCGCCGCCGACGTCGACCGCCTGTTGCACGCCGACAAGGGCATCACCCACGTCGCACTGATCCATTGCGAAACCAGCACCGGGATTCTCAACCCGTTGCCCGAGATCGCCCAGGTCATCGCCCGCCACGGCAAGCGCCTGATTATCGACGCCATGAGTTCCTTCGGCGCGCTGCCGATCGACGCCCGAGAGGTGCCGTTCGACGCGCTGATCGCCGCCTCCGGCAAGTGCCTGGAAGGCGTACCGGGGATGGGTTTCGTGTTCGCTGAAAAGCAGGCGCTGGCTGCAGCCCAAGGCAACTGCCACTCCCTGGCGATGGACCTTTTCGACCAGCACAGCTACATGGCCAAGACCGGCCAATGGCGCTTCACACCGCCGACCCACGTGGTGGCGGCGCTGCACGAAGCGCTGCTGCAATACAACGAAGAAGGCGGCCTGCCCGCCCGGCACCAGCGCTACGCCGACAACTGCCAGGCATTGCTGGACGGCATGGCCGAACTGGGCCTGCGCAGCTTCCTGCCCGCCGCGATCCAGGCGCCGATCATCGTTACCTTCCACGCGCCGAAAGATCCGCGCTACCAGTTCAAGGAGTTCTACGAACGGGTCAAGGCCAAGGGCTTCATCCTTTATCCCGGCAAATTGACCCAGGTGGAAACCTTCCGCGTGGGCTGCATAGGCCATGTGAACCAGGCCGAGATGCAAGCCGCGGTCGCGGCGGTAGCCGAGGTGCTGCAAGAAATGAACGTGCTCGACATCTGACTGCCCACTACTCACAGGATCTGAACCATGAACTACGCAAACCCAACCCAGCTTCAAGCCGCGATCCTCGACTGGGCCGGCACCGTGGTCGATTTCGGCTCGTTCGCGCCCACGCAGATTTTTGTCGAAGCCTTCGCCGAGTTCGACGTGCAGGTCTCCATCGAGGAAGCCCGTGGCCCGATGGGCATGGGCAAGTGGGACCACATCCGCACCCTGTGCGACCAGCCGCAGGTGGCCGAGCGCTATCGCAAGGCCTTTGGCCGCACACCGACTGACGATGATGTGACCGCCATCTACCAGCGCTTCATGCCGCTGCAGATCGAGAAGATCGCCGAGCACTCGGCATTGATCCCCGGTGCCCTGGACACTATCGCCAACCTGCGCCAGCAAGGGATCAAGATCGGTTCGTGCTCCGGCTACCCCAAGCAGGTGATGGACAAGGTGGTCGAACTGGCTGCCACCAATGGCTATATCGCCGACCACGTGGTCGCCACCGACGAAGTACCCAACGGCCGACCATGGCCGGCCCAGGCCCTGGCCAACGTGATCGCCCTCGGGATCGATGACGTAGCGGCCTGCGTGAAGATCGACGACACCGTGCCAGGCATTCTCGAAGGCCGTCGCGCCGGGATGTGGACCGTGGCGCTGACCTGCTCGGGCAACGCCCTGGGCCTGACCTACGAGCAGTTCCGCGCCCTCGACGCCGGCACACTCGCCAGCGAACGCACGCGTATCCAGGCCATGTTCGAAGGCTCGCGCCCACACTACATGATCGACACCATCACCGACCTGCCTGCGGTGATCGCCGACATCAACCAGCGCCTGGCACGGGGTGAAATGCCGCAGGGCAACTGATCGAGATCAAAAGATCGCCTATACACCCTCCTCTCACGGGCAAACCTCGTAAAACAGGCTTACATTGAAAGGACTCCGTCGCGAAAGAACGGAGGTTTGCCCTGATGAGTGAGGAAGAAAGCGATGCCCTGGAAAAATTCCGATACGCGTTACAGCACCATGTCGATTGCGTTGCACTGGCTGATGGTGGTGCTGCTGGCGGTGGTCTACGCCTGCATTGAGTTACGCGGGCAGTTTCCCAAAGGCAGCGGCGCACGTACGTTGATCGTGGAAATGCACTTCATGTTCGGCCTGACGGTGTTTGTGCTGGTGTGGCTACGGTTGTTCGCCCGCAGCCTGGGGGTGGCGCCGAAGATCGTACCGGCCCCGCCGCAATGGCAATCCTTCCTGGCTACCCTGATGCACATGGCGCTGTACGCCTTGATGATCGGCATGCCCATCGCCGGCTGGCTGATCGTCAGCGCCGAGGGACATTCGGTGATGTTCTACGGCATCGAGCTGCCGCCGTTGATTGCCGAAAACAAGGCGTTGGCCAAGGAGATTGAAAGCTGGCATGTGCTGTTCGGCAAGGTCGGTTACTGGCTGATCGGGCTGCATGCGCTGGCCGGGTTGGCCCATCACTATGTGATGCGCGACAACACTGCGTTGCGGATGATGCCCGGCAAGAGAGGGAGCATTCAGTGAGCCCACGGATTGAATGTGGCAGCTGGCGTGTGTGGGAGCTGGCTTGCCTGCGATAGCATCACCTCGGTGCCACTGATACACCGCGGTGTCTGCATCGCAGGCAAGCCAGCTCCTACATTAACCGGGTGCAACAGGGAAACCCCGGCGGCCTTGCAGGCCACCGGTGTGGACGAAGATCAGGCGGGTGCCGGGGGAAAATCTCCCGGCTTCAATCTGTTGTTTCAACGCCAATAACGCCTTGCCGGTATACAGCGGCTCCAGCGCCAGGCCACAGGCTTGCTCGGTAGCGTCGATAAAGGCCAGCAACTCCGGATCAACCTTGGCAAAGCCGCCCCGGCTGGCCTCCAGCAATTCATAACCCTGCTGCACAAGCGCCTGCACCTGTTGCGCCACCCCGTGGTCGTCGGGCACCGCCAGGGCGCCATATACCGGATGCGCGCCCGCCTCCGCCAGCACCAATCCCGCCAATGTAGTACCGGTACCTGCCGCCAGCCACCAACCGTGATAGTCCGTCCAGCCCAGGCCGTTTAATTGCGCCTGCGCCTGATTCACCAAAACCCCGCAACCCAACGCGCCCGCCAGGCCCCCGCCGCCTTCAGGTACCGGGTGCAGGTGCGGATACTGCTCGCGCCAGGGCAGCCAGAAGTCCGGCTCGTTGCGCGCGCGATAGCCGCCATACCCCAGCCAATGCAGTTGCATGCCGAAGGCCTTGAGGTCGAGCACCGTGGGTGTGTCTTGCGGATGGCCACGCAGCAAGCCAACGGTAGGAAAGCCGAAGCGTTTCCCGGCCGCCGCCAGTGCATGCAGGTGATTGGAGTAAGCGCCGCCCAGGCTGATGATCCCGCTGGCGCCCGCCGCCCGGCCTTGCGCCAGGTGCTCGGTGAGCTTGAACCACTTGTTGCCGCTGATCAGCGGGTCGATGCGATCCAGGCGCAGCACGGCGACTTCCACCGGCCCCATCCAGTCCAGCTTCAGGGGTTCAAGGGGCGCGTGGGGGAGCCAGTCGAAAGGACCCATGAGGGCGGTTCTGCACAAGAAAAGGGGCGGTAGTCTACCACCGCCCCTTTTACGTGCTTACAGCTCGGCCGCCAGGCGCGAACCCTGGTTGATAGCGCGCTTGGCATCCAGCTCGGCCGCCACGTCCGCACCGCCGATCAGGTGCACGTTCTGCCCGGCCGCCACCAGGCCATCCTGCAATTCCCGCAGCGGGTCCTGCCCGGCGCAGATCACGATGTTGTCCACCGCCAGCACCTTCGGTTCACCCTCGGCGCCGATGCGGATGTGCAGGCCCTCATCGTCGATCTTCAGGTACTCGACACTGTTGAGCATCTGCACCTGCTTGTTCTTCAAGCCGGTGCGGTGGATCCAGCCGGTGGTCTTGCCCAGGCCGTCACCGACCTTGGAGGTCTTGCGCTGCAACAGGAACACTTCACGCGCCGGCGCATGGCGCTCGGGCTTGATCCCGGCCACACCGCCGCGGGCTTCAAGGTGGGTGTCGATGCCCCACTCTTTCCAGAACGCCTCGCGGTCCAGGCTGGTGGACACGCCCTGGTGCACGAGGAATTCCGAGACGTCAAAACCGATACCGCCGGCACCGATCACCGCCACGCGATGACCCACCGGCTTACGCTCCAGGATCACGTCGAGGTAGCTCAATACCTTGGCGTTTTCCACACCGGGAATCGCCGGAATACGCGGCGCGATGCCGGTCGCGAGGATGATCTCGTCATAACCGCCCGCAACAAGCTGCTCAACGTCGACCCGGGTGTCCAGGCACAGTTCGACGTGAGTGGTCTGCAACTTGCGCTTGAAGTAGCGCAGGGTCTCGAAGAACTCTTCCTTGCCCGGCACACGCTTGGCGATGTTGAACTGGCCGCCGATCTCGCTGGCCGAATCGAACAGCGTCACCTGATGCCCACGCTCGGCGGCGACGGTGGCGGCCGCCAGGCCCGCAGGACCGGCACCGACCACGGCGACTTTCTTGATCTGCTTGACCGGCAGGTAGTTGAGCTCGGTCTCGTAGCACGCACGTGGGTTGACCAGGCAGGTGGTCAGCTTGCCGCCGAAGGTGTGGTCCAGGCAGGCCTGGTTGCAGCCGATGCAGGTGTTGATCTCATCGGCGCGGCCTTCGGCAGCCTTGTTGACGAAGTCCGGGTCGGCGAGGAATGGGCGAGCCATCGAGACCATGTCGGCATCGCCTTCGGCCAAAATCTGCTCGGCGATTTCCGGGGTGTTGATCCGGTTGGTGGTGATCAACGGAATCTGCACCGCACCGCGCAACTTCGCGGTGACCTTGCTGAACGCGCCACGCGGCACCTTGGTGGCGATGGTCGGGATCCGCGCTTCGTGCCAGCCGATGCCGGTGTTGATGATCGTTGCACCGGCCTGCTCGATGGCCTTGGCCAACTGCACGATCTCTTCCCAGGTGCTGCCGCCTTCCACCAGGTCGAGCATCGACAGGCGGAAGATGATGATGAAATTCGGGCCTACGGCTTCGCGCACCCGGCGCACGATTTCCACCGGCAGACGCATGCGGTTTTCGTAGCTGCCACCCCAACGGTCGGTGCGGTGGTTGGTGTGGGCGGCGAGGAACTGGTTGATGAAGTAGCCTTCCGAACCCATGATTTCCACGCCGTCGTACTCGGCGACCTGGGCCAGCACCGAGCAGGTGACGAAATCATTGATCTGTTTTTCGATGCCTTCTTCGTCCAGCTCTTTGGGCTTGAACGGGTTGATCGGCGCCTGGATTGCGCTCGGTGCCACCTGCTTCGGGCTGTAGGCATAACGCCCGGCGTGGAGGATCTGCATGCAGATCTTGCCGCCCGCCTCGTGCACCGCCCGGGTGACGATCTTGTGCTTCTGCGCTTCTTCGTCGGTGGTCAGCTTGGCCGCACCGCCATACACCCCACCTTCATCGTTGGGGCCAATGCCGCCGGTGACCATCAGGCCCACGCCGCCACGGGCACGTTCGGCAAAATAGGCCGCCATGCGCTCGAAGCCGCCGGGTTTCTCTTCAAGGCCGGTGTGCATCGAGCCCATCAGAGTACGGTTGCGCAGGGTGGTAAAACCCAGGTCCAACGGGGCCAGCAAGTGCGGGTAGGCAGCAGCGGTCATGGTACAGCTCCACAACGGATCATCACGGGACGTGGAGCGCTCGAATGGCACTCCATCGGTTTATGTCCCACAGACTAAGAGTCCGCCGGCTGGCGCTCAATGACCGTAAGTGACAACTTAATGATCAAAGTGCGCAGCAGAAAGCATGGCAGCGGTAATTTTCTCCTGTTTCTGCCCCTGCCCAATCATCCAGCGTTGAAACCCACGGCACTGCTGTTTGTGCAGTGTATTGGGGTGCCAACTCAGGTAGTACGGCGCCGCCAGCGGCACGGCGAACCGCCAGGGAATCACCAGCCTACCGGCGCGCAGGTCCCCGGCGATCATTGAGAACTGCGCCAGCACGATGCCTTGCCGGTCGATGGCCGCCTGGATCGCGGTAATCGATGATGAGTAATTGCGGCGGATCACGATGGGCTGGCCGGTTTGCCCTTCCAGCTCGCTGAACCATTGGGTCCACGAAGGCGGCGAATCGAATTTGGGCCGCGAGTCGATGCCGATCAGGCGGTAATCGAGCAAGTCCCGCGCGCACGCAACCCGTTCCAGCAACTGCGGTGAACAGGTGGGCACCACACAATCGCGGAACAGCGGCACGCTATGCCCGGCATGCTCGGGGTGCTCGCCATAACCGATGCGAAAGTCGGCACTTTCCTCCCCCGATGCATCATCGAGGGTGCTGTCGAGGTAGATGTCCAGGTCGGTTTCGTCCTGCCCCCACTCGTCGATCAGCGGCGACAGCCATTTGGTCATCAGCGATGGCAGGCAACTGATATACAGGTTGTTGGGATTCTTCGCCCGCTCGGCCTCGGCCACCGCCAGCCTGAGTTCTTCGAACGCCGCGGTGCAGCGGGCGTGCAGGCGTTCGCCGACGCTGTTCAAGCGCAGGCGCTGGCCGTCCTTGAGCGTCAGCTTCATGCCCAGGGCATCTTCGAGCAGTTTCATTTGCTGGCTGACAGCGCCCACCGAGATCCCCAGGCGAATCGCCGCCTGGGACATACCGGCGCAGTGGCCCACCACTTCAAACACTTGCAACGCGCGCAACGGCGGTAAACGGCTCATGGGGGAATCTCGCGACTTCAGCAGTTTAGATTTTCTACTAAAAGTAACAGAAAACCTCATATTTTCTTCAGTCAGTGCAACCCGTAGAGTTAAACCACTTCCCACCCCATTGCGTTACGCCCTGCTGGAGTCGCTGATGAAAACCCTGCCTGAACAAATTACCCATGTCGTGTTAGGCGACAGAGAACCCAGCATCGAAGAGTTCGTGGCGATCGCCCGCTATTCGGCCACTGTTTCGTTTGCCGACAGTTACAAGAACCGGGTTAAAAAGTCCCGTGGGTTGATCGAGCGATTCCTCGATGAAAACCGTTTGGTGTACGGCGTGACCACCGGTTTTGGCGACAACGTGCGGCATGTGATCTCCCCGGAAAACGCCAAGGAACTGCAAGTCAACATCGTGCGTTCCCACGCTGTTTCCGTCGGCGAACCGCTGGTGCGTGAACAGGTGCGGGCGATCCAGTTGATGGTGTTGATCAGCCTGGGCAAAGGCTACTCCGGGGTGCGCCTGGAACTGCTGGAACTGATCGCCGGCCTGCTCAACCACGACGTGGTGCCCTTTGCGCCGGGCGAAGGCTCGGTGGGTTACCTCGCGGTAGAAGGCCACCTGGCCCTGGTGCTGCTCGGCGAAGGCCGCGCCAGCGTCAAGGGCGGTGCACTGGTGGATGGCGCAACCGCCCTGCAACAGGTCGGCCTGCAACCGACCGACCTGCAGTGCAAGGAAGGCCTGGCGATGTTGAACGGCACCACGTCGGTGACCGCCATCGCTACGCTGGCGCTGTACAACGCGATGCAGGCTGCCGACCTGGCGGACGTGGCGGCGGCCATGTCGCTGGAGGCGCTCAAGGGCACCATCCGCGCGTTCGACCCGCGCTACCACTCGATCAAGGCTCACCCCGCACAGGCCGCAACCGCCGCCAATATCAAGGCTATTCTGCACGACAGCCAGCTCATCGCAGACAACATCGATTACCGCCTGCAGGACGTCTACAGCCTGCGTGCCATCCCCCAAGTGCATGGTGCTTCCCGGCAGTTCATCAACTACGCGCGGGAAACCATCGAGCGCGAAATCAATTCTTCGGGCGACAACCCGGTGATTTTCCCGCTGGACGACGGTGACGGTATCGCGATTTCCGGCGCCAACTTCGACGGCACCTACATCGGGATTGCAGCCGACACACTGTGTGTGGCGCTGACCAACATGGCGAAAATTTCCGAGCGCCGGACCGACCGCATGATCAACTCGCACTTCAGCGAAATGCCGGCCTTCCTGGTGCGCAACCCGGGCCTGAACAGCGGCTACATGATCGTCCAGTACACCGCCGCCGGGCTGTACGCCGAAATGAAAACCCTGTCGATGCCATCGTCGATCGACAGCGTCTCTACCTGCGGCAACCAGGAAGACCCGGTCAGCCTGGCCTACAACGCGGTGATCAAGGCCTACAAAGTCTCGCAAAAACTCCAGTCGGTGGTGGCCATCGAAGTGCTGGTCGCGTGCCAGGCCCTGGATTTCCACGATGTGAACAAGGCATCGACCGCGACCAAGGCGGTCTATGACCTGGTGCGCAGTGAGGTGCCGGTGGCGGATAACGACCGCGCGTTTTACGCTGACATGGCCAGTGTGATTGACCAGGTGCGCAGCGGGAAAATCAACGACCTGGTGGCCCATCACCTGAACTGACAACCACGCCGTCAAACGGCCTGCCCTCCTTTTCGGACGGCGGGCCTTTGCCATTTTTGGCGCAGACAAAGCGATACCCGGGGACTTTGCGAATGCTTCAACCCAAAGACGTTCTACACCTGCTCGATACCTGCTCCATTGCCTATGAATACGTGGAACACAGCGCCGTGCGCACCTGCGAAGAAGCCGACAAACTGGACATCGGAATCAGCGGGCAGGCGGTCAAGAACATCTTCCTGTGCGATGCCAAAGGCTTGAATCCCACCCTGGTGGTGCTCAAGAGCGAGCAGCGCCTGGACCTGCGTGCACTCTCGCAAACCCTCGGCCTCAAGGGCCTGAGATTCGCCTCGCCGCGCCGCCTGATGGAAACCCTGGGCGTGGAGCCGGGAGCGGTGTCATTGCTGGGGTTGTGCAATGACGTGCAGCGCGTCACCCAGGTTGTGATCGCCGGAGAGGTGTGGAACGGCGACAGGATTCTCTGCCATCCGCTGGTGAATACCGCGACCCTGTCGATCGCAGTCCGCGATATGGCGCGACTGCTTGAGCACCTGGGATTCACGCCAATACTCGCCGCGAACCCTGCCCCCACGCCTGACACCTGACAGCGCACGGGCGGGTGCAAAACGCTACCTATCGACCCAAAACAGGGCGAAAAAACCGCGTACATTTTCTAACCATGTTTAATTTTCTTGAAAATCAACAGGTTATTTATTTTTAAAAGCTGGCAAATATTTTGCAATGACATGTATGTACATGTGGAGTCATGTGCAGACTGGAGAGCGAATCGGCCAGTCCCCAAACCTGTATGCGTTCGAGAAAAAAGTCCTAAGCCCACATCAAAACATTGGTAGGAAATAGAAATGACCGCTAAAAAATCGAATTGGTTAGGCTCTGTTGCTGTAGCGACACTAGTGATGGCAAGTGCTTCCGGACTGCAGGCAAAGGACTGGACGTCCGTGAACATCGCGACCGAGGGCGCGTACGAGCCCTGGAACCTGACATTGCCAGGCGGGAAGATCAGTGGTTTCGAGCCTGAGCTGATGGACTACCTGTGCGCCAAGATGAAGCTGCAGTGCAAGATCACCGTGCAGAACTGGGATGGCATGATTGCCAGTCTCAACGCAGGGAAGTTTGATGTGTTGATGGATGCGATCGTTATCACTGACGACCGTAAGCAGGTCATGGATTTTTCGATTCCCTACGCGCAGACGCCGGCCAACTTTGTCGCGCAGGATGCGGCGTTGCTGCCGGGTAAAACCGGGGCGGCGAATGCGATTACGCTGAGTGCTGATCCGAAGGCGATTCACGATGCGATCGAGCCGTTGCGTCAGGCGCTGAAGGGTAAAACCATCGGGATCGCTTCAGGCATCATTTACACCAAGTTCATTGATGAGAACTTCAAGGACGTGGCAACGATTCGTGAGTACAACACGTCGGCCGATGCGATTCTTGATCTGCAATCGGGCCGTATTGACGCGATTTTTGATGACGTTACGTTCCTTGATTCGATCATGTCCAAGCCTGAGAACAAGGGGCTGGCGTATACCGGGCCGCAGATCAAAGGCCCTATCTGGGGTGATGGCGAGGGCCTGGGTTTTCGCAAGAGCGATCCGGAGTTGAAGGCCAAGTTTGATGCGGCGTTGAAAGAAGCGATTGCTGATGGGACTGTTAAGAAACTCAGCGAAAAATGGTTCAAGGTGGATTTGACGCCTAAGTCCTGAGGCGTTCCTGGTTGGGGTGGGGGCATATCCGTTATTTGGGTGATGGCTTGTATTGGTTCCGCTCTTACAGCGGCTCACTTTTGAAAAGCCGGAATGCCGGCCCAGTCAAAAGTAAGCAAAACGCTCTTGCCCCACCACTCGGCACCTCGCCTAGGCTTGAGTGTTGAAGAGCAAAATCAAAAGCTAAAGCGGGCACGGTTCAAATGTGGGAGCTGGCTTGTCGGGTCGCCGCATC
>NZ_JACAOX010000004.1:388576-423738 GCF_013386015.1 Pseudomonas sp. B6001 | reverse complement strand
CGCCGGGCCATGGATGGCCCGTAGCGGCGGCCCGCTTCGCGGTGCCGGAGTGAGGGAACACCGAGCCTAGGCGAGGTGCCGACAGGCGGGGCAGAGCCCTTTGCTTACTTTGGGGCTTTTCCAAAGTGAGCCGCTGTAAGAGCGGAACCATAAGCGGCCGTTACCCAAATAACGGATATGTACTCAATCACCCCCCAAACGCATCCCTGAGAAACCCCGGAGCGATATACCGCTGATAATGCGCCTCGGACAAAATAAAAAACTCCCGATCAATCGCATCCCGCAACTCAGGCAACCCCCAATCCCGAAACTCCGGCATCAATACCATCCCATAAGCCTCAAGATTACTGATCACCCGAGCCCCCCGGGCAATCAACTGATAGGCCCAGCAGTACTCCGACTGATGCGGTACAAATCGAATCTTGCGCTGCTCCAGCTGCCCCCGCAGCATTTTCGGGTCAAACACCTCAAGCTTCCCGGCCATCACCTGCACCAACAACTGCTCCAGCCGCAGCCACACCGCACGTTTTTCTTCCTCGTTATACCCGTTCCACTGAATCACCTCATGGTGAAACCGCTTGCACCCCCGGCACACAAGATCGCCGTAAACCGTGGAGCACAGGCCTACGCAGGGGGTCTTGATGGTTTGGTTATACATGGTCGACAACGCACAAATCAGCGAAACAGTTGCACATGTTAGCCCTTTGTCTAAGGTTGATCACCCTGCAAACTTGGCGCGGCAACTTACGTTTAGAATTTTTTTGCCGTAGAATCATCCGGCCTTGTAAGGCGCCAATAATCCGTTGGAAGCTGTTTTCAAAGCGTCACGAGCACAGTCGTTCCTAAAGAACGGTGTTGGCGATGGTTATTTACCCGGTAAATAGCCAGCGCCAACCCTCATCAGCTCCGTTCTGCAGGCGTAAAACTTTGAAAGCAGCTTCTGTGAGGATTGCCGGCAGCGCTGGCTCTACGGCCCAAAAAGCCCCTGAGCGCATGCGTGCCGTGCATTTCTGGATGAGCGTCCCGTGGGACCACTGATGAGGGTAATAACTGTGCTTGAAGCCTACCGCAAACATATCGAAGAGCGTGCAGCCCTGGGTATCGTTCCCCAGCCGCTTAACGCCGAACAAACCGCAGGCCTGGTCGAGCTGCTGAAAAATCCCCCGGCTGGCGAAGAAGAATTCCTCGTTGACCTGATCACCAACCGCATTCCACCAGGCGTTGACGAAGCTGCCTACGTCAAGGCCGGTTTCCTGTCTGCCCTGGCCAAGGGCGAAGCTACTTCTCCCCTGATCGACAAGAAACGCGCTGTTGAACTGCTCGGCACCATGCAAGGCGGCTACAACATCGTGACCCTGGTCGAGCTGCTGGACGACGCCACCCTGGCCCCCGTCGCTGCCGCCCAACTCAAGCACACCCTGCTGATGTTCGATGCTTTCCACGACGTCGCGGAAAAAGCCAGGAACGGCAACGAACACGCCAAAGCCGTGATCCAGTCCTGGGCCGACGGCGAGTGGTTCAAGAACCGCCCGACCCTGGCCGACAAGATCAGCCTGCGCGTGTTCAAGGTCACCGGCGAAACCAACACCGACGACCTGTCCCCTGCCCCGGACGCCTGGTCCCGTCCTGACATCCCGCTGCACGCCCTGGCCATGCTGAAAATGGCCCGTGAAGGCATCGTGCCGGATGAGCAAGGCAAGACCGGCCCGATGAAGCAGATCGAAGAAATGCGCGGCCAGGGCTTCCCGATCGCCTACGTCGGTGACGTGGTCGGTACCGGTTCGTCGCGTAAATCGGCCACCAACTCGGTACTGTGGTTCTTCGGCGACGACGTGCCTTACGTGCCGAACAAGCGCGCTGGCGGCTTCTGCTTCGGCAGCAAGATCGCTCCAATCTTCTACAACACCATGGAAGATGCCGGCGCACTGCCAATCGAGTTCGACGTTACCAACATGAACATGGGCGACGTGATCGACCTGTACCCGCATGCTGGCAAAGTCACCAAGCACAACAGCGATGAAGTCCTGACCACCTTCGAAATGAAGACTCCGGTCCTGTTGGATGAAGTCCGTGCCGGCGGTCGTATCCCGCTGATCATCGGCCGCGGCCTGACCGAAAAGGCTCGCGCCGAGCTGGGTCTGCCACCTTCGACCCTGTTCAAACTGCCGGAAGCCCCGGCTGAAAGCGACAAGGGCTACACCCTGGCGCAGAAAATGGTCGGCAAGGCCTGCGGCGTGGCTGGCGTTCGTCCAGGCACCTACTGCGAACCGAAGATGACCACCGTCGGCTCCCAGGACACCACCGGTCCCATGACCCGTGACGAACTGAAAGACCTGGCGTGCCTGGGCTTCTCCACCGATCTGGTAATGCAGTCGTTCTGCCATACCGCGGCCTATCCAAAGCCGATCGACGTGACCACCCACCACACCCTGCCTGACTTCATCATGACCCGTGGCGGCGTATCGCTGCGTCCGGGCGACGGCATCATCCACAGCTGGCTGAACCGCATGCTGCTGCCGGACACCGTCGGTACCGGTGGTGACTCCCACACCCGTTTCCCGATGGGCATTTCGTTCCCGGCCGGTTCCGGCCTGGTAGCGTTCGCCGCCGCCACCGGCGTCATGCCGCTGGACATGCCGGAATCGATCCTGGTGCGTTTCAAAGGTGAAATGCAGCCTGGTATCACCCTGCGTGACCTGGTTCACGCCATTCCTTACTACGCGATCCAGGCTGGCCTGCTGACCGTAGAGAAGAAAGGCAAGAAGAACGCTTTCTCCGGCCGTATCCTGGAAATCGAAGGCCTGGACAACCTGAGCATCGAACAAGCCTTCGAGCTGTCCGACGCCTCGGCTGAACGTTCGGCTGCCGGTTGCACCATCAAGCTGTCGAAAGAATCCATCACCGAGTACCTGAACTCCAACATCACCCTGCTGCGCTGGATGATCGGTGAAGGCTACGGCGATGCGCGCACCCTGGAACGTCGTGCCCAAGCGATGGAAGCCTGGGTTGCCAACCCTGAGCTGATGGTTGCCGATGCTGACGCCGAATACGCTGAAATCATCGAGATCGACCTGGCCGACATCAAGGAGCCTGTGCTCTGCGCGCCAAACGATCCGGACGACGCCCGTCTGCTGTCCAGCGTTGCTGGCGAGAAGATCGACGAAGTGTTCATCGGTTCGTGCATGACCAACATCGGTCACTTCCGCGCTGCCGGTAAACTGCTGGATCAGGTCAAGGGTCAGCTGCCAACCCGTCTGTGGCTGTCGCCGCCGACCAAGATGGACGCTCACCAACTGACCGAAGAAGGCTACTACGGCATCTACGGCAAGGCTGGCGCGCGCATGGAAATGCCGGGCTGCTCGCTGTGCATGGGTAACCAGGCACGTGTAGAGCCGAACTCGACCGTTGTATCGACGTCGACCCGTAACTTCCCGAACCGTCTGGGTGACGGCGCAAACGTCTACCTGGCTTCGGCCGAGCTGGCGTCGGTGGCTTCCATCCTGGGTCGCCTGCCGACCGTCGAGGAGTACATGGAATACGCCGCGAAGATCAACACCATGGCCAGCGACGTGTATCGCTACCTGAGTTTTGACCAGATCGCCGAGTTCCGTGAAATTGCTGCAAGCGCCAACATCCCTGTGGTTCAAGCCTAAGGTTTTGTTGCTGTAAACGAACGCCGCGTATCGTCAGATGCGCGGCGTTTTTTTATGCGCCTCGATTGAGGCCCAGACCTTGTCCTGCGCCTGGGTGCACGGCGTGCCTTCCGGGTGCGCCTGGATCGTGGCGATCACCGCGCGTAACTCTGCCTTGCTCTGGTCCATTCGGGCTTGAAGCTCTTCTATCTGCGCAATCCTGCGCTCAAGCCTCAAGACGATATCGGCGCGTTTCGCCTCGCTCGGCGAATCGTCGGGCATCAGCGCCTTCAACTCCTGCAAGCTGAAACCGGCGCGCTGAGCGCCCTGGATCAATTGCAGCGTCTGCAACGTCTGCATGGGATAACGGCGATAGCCATTACCTTGTCGCTCGACCTGGATCAGCCCCTGGGCTTCGTAAAAGCGAATCTTCGAGGCTGCCAAGCCGCTGCGTTCCGCCAGTTCACCAATATTCATCGCCAACCCCATTGACCTTAAAGTGACCTTTAAGCTTAGCCTGAGCGCTCCCAATGTGAGGAGTCAAGCATGTCGCCCTTTGAAGTGTTGCAATTGCCCAACGGCCAGCTCATCAGTAACCGCATCGCCAAGGCGGCGATGGAAGAGAACATGGCGGATGCGAACCAGGCGCCTTCCGAGGCCCTGATGCGCTTGTATCAAGCCTGGGCCGACGGCGAGCCCGGCCTGATCCTGACCGGCAACGTGATGATTGATCGCCGTGCCATGACCGGCCCCGGCGGCGTGGTGCTGGAAGACGAACGTCACCTGGACAAGTTTCGCCAATGGGCCGCGATTGGCCGGGCCAAGGGCGCGCAGTTCTGGGTACAGCTCAACCACCCGGGCCGTCAGACCATGGCCAACCTCGGCCAGCAGGCCCTGGCACCTTCGGCGGTGGCCCTCGATCTCGGCGGCTTTTCGAAGATGTTCGCCCAACCCAAGGCCATGACCGAGGACGATATCCAGGACGTCATCTCGCGCTTCGCCACCAGCGCGCGTCTCGCCGAAAAAGCCGGTTTCAGCGGTGCGCAGATCCATGCGGCCCACGGCTACCTGCTCAGCCAGTTTCTCTCGCCCTTGAGCAACCAGCGCACAGACCGCTGGGGCGGCGGCGTTGAAAACCGCGCTCGGCTGTTGCTGGAAGTGATCAAAGCCGTGCGCGCCGCCGTGAGCGCGGATTTCTGCGTGGCGGTGAAACTCAACTCCGCCGACTTCCAGCGCGGTGGCTTTGACGCCGCCGACGCCCACGCCGTGGTCGAGCTGCTCAACCCGCTGGCCATCGACCTGCTGGAACTGTCCGGCGGCAGCTACGAAGCCCCGGCCATGCAAGGCGAAGCTCGCGACGGACGCACCCTGGCCCGCGAAGCCTATTTCATCGAGATGGCCAGCGACCTGGCGAAAGTCGCCAACATGCCGGTGATGGTCACCGGCGGCATCCGGCGCTTGCCGATCGTGCAGCAAGTCCTGGACAGCGGCATCGCCATGGCCGGGATCGCCACCGCGCTGACCCTGGAGCCGCACCTGATCAAGCAATGGCGCGCCGGCCGCGATCTCAACCCGCAATTGCCGCCGATCCGCTGGAAGCGCAAACCCCTGGCCAGCCTGGCGAGCATGGCAGTGGTGCGCTATCAGCTTCGCCGCCTGAGCCGTGGCCGCCAGCCGAAACCCGGGGTGACGCCGCTGCTGGCGTTGATAAAAGACCAACTGTTTATCGCCCGCCGCACTCGGCAATATCGCGCTGCGATGACCAATTCTTCACATTGAGCGGGGAGCATTCAGCGCCATGGAACTGTCCTTAACTGATCAGCAGCTTTTTACCCTCACTGACGATTGGAGTTCTTCATGGCGAAAATCACCCTGGCCCAGCAATTGGCGACCACCCTTGAACAGGCGGGCATCAAGCGCATCTGGGGCCTGACCGGCGACAGCCTCAACGGCCTGACCGACTCCCTGCGCACCATGGACAGCATCGAGTGGATGCATGTGCGCCACGAAGAAGTGGCCGCGTTTGCCGCCGGTGCCGAAGCCGCCGCCACCGGCGAGCTGACCGTATGCGCCGGCAGCTGCGGCCCCGGCAACCTGCACTTGATCAATGGCCTGTTCGATTGCCATCGCAACCACGTGCCGGTGCTGGCCATTGCCGCACAGATCCCCTCCTCCGAGATCGGCCTGAACTACTTCCAGGAAACCCATCCCCAGGAACTGTTCAAGGAGTGCAGCCACTTTATCGAGCTGGTGACCAATCCCGAGCAGATGCCTCACGTGCTGCACCGTGCCATGCGCTCGGCGATCCTCAATCGCGGCGTTGCGGTGGTGGTGATTCCGGGGGATGTGTCACTGTTGGAAGTAGAAGATAAATTCAAACCGTGGCCGGCCCTGCTGGCACCGCGCACGTTGCCGGCGGAACAGGACCTGCAACGCCTCACCGACATCCTCGAACACAGCGGCAAAGTCACCCTGCTGTGTGGCAGCGGCTGTGCCGGCGCCCACGATGAGGTGGTGGCCCTGGCAGACGCCCTCGGCGCGCCCGTGGTGCATGCCCTGCGCGGCAAGGAACATGTGGAGTGGGACAACCCGTTCGACGTCGGCATGACCGGCCTGATCGGCTTCAGCTCCGGCTACCACGCCATGCTCAACTGCGACACGCTGATCATGCTCGGCACCGACTTCCCGTATCGCCAGTTCTACCCGACCGACGCAAAAATTATCCAGGTCGACCGCAACCCACAGGCACTGGGCCGGCGTGCCACGCTGGACCTGGGCATTGCAGCTGACGTCAGTGAGACCATCCAGGCGCTGCTGCCGCGCCTGACCCGCAAGACGGACCGCAGCTTCCTCGAAACCTCGCTCAAGCATTATGAAAAAGCCCGCCAAGGGCTGGATGACCTGGCGGAACCGTCAAAGGCCGGCCGGCCAATTCACCCGCAATACGTTGCGCGCCTGCTCAGCGAACTGGCGGACGACGACGCAATCTTCACTGCCGACGTTGGCTCGCCGACAGTCTGGGCGGCGCGTTACTTGAAAATGAACGGCAAGCGCCGGTTGATCGGCTCGTTCAACCATGGCTCGATGGCCAACGCCATGCCCCAGGCCATCGGTGCGCAAGCCGCGTTTCCCGGGCGCCAAGTGATTTCGATGTCCGGCGACGGTGGGTTCACCATGCTGATGGGTGATTTCATCAGCCTGGCGCAGCTGAACCTGCCGGTGAAGCTGGTGGTGTTCAACAACTCTTCTTTGGGCTTCGTCGCCATGGAGATGAAAGCGGCGGGCTACCTGGATACCGGCACCGAGCTGAAAAACCCGGACTTTGCCGCCATGTCCAACGCCATGGGCATCCTCGGTATTCGCGTAGAGCAGTCCGAAGACCTGGAACCGGCCCTGCGCCGCGCACTGGCCCACGACGGCCCGGTGCTGGTGGACGTGGTCACCGCCACCCAGGAACTGGTGATGCCGCCGAGCATCAAGCTGGAGCAGGCCAAGGGCTTCAGCCTGTACATGCTCAAGGCGGTGATGAGCGGACGCGGTGATGAGGTGATCGAGTTGGCGAAAACCAACTGGCTGCGTTAATAGCGCCGTAGTGGCCGACCACGCGGCCTGACCGCAGACAAAAAAGACCCCGCTTAAATAGCGGGGTCTTTTTTCGCACGGCTGATCAGCCGTGTTGTTTTTCCACCCACTTGCCATAGGCGTCGATAAACGCCTGCAAAAACGGCTTGGTCTTTTCCGAGACCTTGCCCGACTCATCGAACACGCTGCCCGCACCGCCCAGATAGGCTTCCGGCTGCTGCATGCACGGCACATCGAGAAACACCAGCGACTGACGCAAATGGTGATTGGCCCCAAAACCGCCGATGGCTCCGGGAGACACACTGATCACCGCACCCGGCTTGCCGCTGAAGACACTTTGGCCATAAGGACGTGAACCGACGTCAATCGCATTCTTCAATACACCCGGCACGGAGCGGTTGTATTCGGGGGTCACAAACAGCACCGCGTCGGATGAACGCACGTGTTGACGGAAAGTACTGTAGGCTGCCGGCGGTGCAGCACCGTCGATGTCCTCGTTGTAGAGCGGCAAATCGCCAATTTCGACAATGTTCAACTTGAGGTTGGCGGGCGCCAACTCGGCCAGTGCCAGGGCGACCTTGCGGTTGATCGACTCTTTTCTCAAGCTGCCGACCAGTACGGCAATCGTGTAGACCTTGCTCATTGGGGTTTCCCGATTTCTGACTTAAGGAGTTTGTAGTTATAGAGCCTGCGCGACGCTATCACCAGCGCGTTTTTGCAATCCCCAGGGACGTTTACACCGCAGATGGATTTGTAAGTAATGTCTGAAAAAGTCAACGAATAGTATTTTTTTTCAATAGGTAAACTACCCCGCTCTCCTACGGTCTACAGAACCGCAAATCGAGTGTTTATCTCCAGAGGTTCTAAACAGATGGCAGCAGTACTTGTCGGACAGTTCCATGCCAGAGACGCGGAAGGTCGCGTTTATTCGGTGCATGAGTTCCAGGAATCCAACCCGCCCCTCGACGGCCTGGCTGGCTCGGCGCCCACCACCACCTACAAGCTGGCCATTGGCGACCGCGTAGAAAAACTGGATGGCGATGAGTTCAGGCTGATTCAGTCGGGCACTATCATCACCCGCGAATCCGCCACGATCCACGCTTCATAAGACGTTATTCCCCATAGGCGATATCAACATTATCGCCGACGCCTCCCAGTGTCCGGTCCTTGCCGAACGAGAACAGATCAAAGTTGGTTTTGGCCTGGCTGGGAGGATAGTGGTACTGATAGGCCACGCCCCAAGGGTCCGTCAGCATGTCCTGATCCTTGAGATAGGGGCCCCGCCACTTCCCTTCTCCCGCTGGCTGAACCGTCAACACCGCCAGCCCCTCGTCGTCGGTAGGATAACGCCCTACATCCTGATGAAACTGCTCGACTGCCTTGCCCAGCTCTTTCAACTGGACCTTGGCCGTGGCGATTTCCGACTGAGTCACGTCGCCGAAGATCCGCGGCCCCACCGCAACCGCCAACACGCCGACCACCAGCACCACCACCAGCAGGTCCCACAACGAAAACCCGCGCGTGTCTGTTTTACCGAGCATCGATAAGGCTCCCCCGTGGATCCTCTGGTTGATACGCCCTTTGTATGACCTGCTGGTTGCAGGCGCCAAGGGACTTGATCGTGCAAGTCTAGTTGGGGCGCTGCCGTGGCGGGTCTTTTTTCCACGCCCGGGCCTGAGCCATTGAATCCACGTCGCGCTGAACATAGACTCCGGCCATGCGTTTACGTCATATCGAAGTCATTCAAGCGATTTTACAGACCGGACACCTCGGCACCGCCGCCGAATGGTTGCAACTGCCCGTGGCCGATGTGGACGCTACCCTCAAGGATGCCGAGCTGCAATTGGGCTTCATGCTGTTTGCCAGTGTGCGCGGACGCTTGCAGGCCACCCGAGAAACCCTTGAGCTGCAGGCCGAAATCGCCCACCTCTATGCAGCCCTTGAGCCGGTGCAACGCCTGGCCAGCAGCCTTAAGCACCATCATGCCCCGCCCTTGCGCGCACTGTGCACCCCGCCGCTGGCCAATCAACTGCTGCCCCAGGCGATCGCCGTGCTGCGCCGACGTTTCCAAGACACGCCGTGCAACCTCTCCAGCCATTCCACCCGGGACATCGTCAAAAGCCTGCTGCTGCACGAAGCCGACCTCGGCCTGAGCCTGCACGACCCGGAACACCCGCAAATCCACAGCCAACCGCTGGCCCACGGCAAGCTGCAATTGCTCGCGCCCCATGGCTGGCTGAAGCCGCGGCAGAAGTACATTGCGCTACAGGAACTGGCCGGGCAGTCGATGATCGGCCTTGAAGGCCAGGACCCGCTGAGTCGCCTGCTGGACAGCAAATTGCAAGCCCTGCGCCCGCTGCCGGTGGTGCAAACGCGGGTGCAGACGTATCAGATGATGCGCAGCATGGTAGAAGCCGGGGAAGGCCTGGCGATTGTCGACCCGTTCACCGCCAGCGGCGCACGGGAAGCCGGGCTGGATGCGTGCCCATTGTCACCGCCGATTATGGTGACCTTGTATGCGTTGACCCTGAAGGGCAGCGAGCCATCGCCCGCCTTGAATGCGCTGCTGGAGATTGTCACCGAGAAGGCTGAAAACCTGCTGACAAGCACATTGCCGTGAATGTGGGAGTTGTCGGGCTTTGGCGAGACTGCGAAGGCGGCGGCACAGTCGATAAAGAGGTTGCCTGATCTACCGCTATCGCGGCCTCGCTGGGGCTCGACGGCTCCCACAGGGGATCGGGGGAAGTCTGGGAGCTGTGTGTTCGGTCGCAAGTACTTGAGTTGCGCAAATCGAATGTGGGAGCTGTCGAGCTTCAGCGAGGCTGCGAAGGCGGCGGCACAGTCGATAAAGAGGTTGCCTGACACACCGCCATCGCGGCCTCGCTGGGGCTCGACGGCTCCCACAGGGGATCGGGGGAAGTCTGGGAGTTGTGTGTTCGGTCGCAAGTACTTGAGTTGCTCAAATCGAATGTGGGAGCTGTCGAGCTTTAGCGAGGCTGCGAAGGCGGCGGCACTGTCGATAAAGAGGTTGCCTGATCTACCGCTATCGCGGCCTCGCTGGGGCTCGACGGCTCCCACAGGGGGTCGGTGGAAGTCTGGGAGCTGTGTGTTCGGTCGCAAGCACTTGAGTTGCGCAAATCGAATGTGGGAGCTGTCGAGCTTTAGCGAGGCTGCGAAGGCGGCGGCACAGTCGATAAAGAGGTTGCCTGACACACCGCTATCGCAGCCTCGCCAAAGCTCGACGGCTCCTACAATTCATCGGTGCAGCTCAGACTGCTTCCAATTCTGTCTTGAACAACCGATACCAGAAAATCGCCACTTCGCGCGTCTGCGGATCAATCCCGCGATAGCGCAGGTGGTCGATCCCGCCCATCACATACCCGCAGCGCTCATACAGCCGGCAGGCACCGAGGTTGTTGTTCTGGGTCTCCAGCATCATCCCCGGCAGGTTCTTCTTGCGGCTCCAGAACTGCGCCACGTCCAGCAACGCCTTGGCCACCCCGTGGCGCCGCGCGGGCAAGACCACCGCCAGCTCATCCACATGGGCAAAGCCGTTCCAGTTGGTGCTGACCACGATATGCCCCACGGGCCGGTCATCGAGGTAGGCCATGAACACCGCACTGTCGGCCGCGTCACGGAAGCTGGCGAACTCCTCGGGGTCGATGCCGTAGCATTTGCGGTACGGCACGATACGCTCCACCGCCCACTGGTCGACGCGCTTGCCCATTTCCGGCTTGCCGTAGGCGTTGACTTCAAAGCTGAAGTCGTTCCCCCACACGTAGGCGTCAAATCCTTCGTCAGCCACCCGGACACTGAGGCCCGGGTACTTCGGGTTCATTACAGCTTGCATAAACATCCTTAACCCTTGATGCAGTCGACGGTGTAACAACGACCACTGCCGTCATCTTCATGTTGCAGTCCATGAACATCGGCAACAAAGCCGGGAAAACTGCTATCGAACGTCCTGGCAAACGCCAGGTAATCAATGATCGAGCGAGTCGATTCGGTAAAGCGCTCACCCGGCATGATCAACGGAATGCCCGGCGGGTAAGGCACCAGCATGACCGCTGCGACCCGACCTGGCAAAGCGTCGATGGACACCGCCTCGACTTCGCCCTTGACCAACAGGTCGTAGGCGTCGGCCGGTTTCATCGCGATTTCCGGCAGTACCGTGTACATCCGCTTCAGGTGCTTCGCCGTGGCATTGCTGCGGTAACAGCTGTGCAACTGGTCGCACAGATCCTTCAAACCCAATCCCTGATACCGCGCCGGGCCCTGCTGAAACACCGATGGCAAACAGACAGCAAGGCTCACGTTGGCGTCATAACTGCGCTTGAATTCCAGCAGTTCGGTGAGCAGGGTACTCCACTTGCCTTTGGTGATGCCCATGGAAAACAGCACGAGGAACGAATACAGCCCGGTCTTTTCCACCACCAGCCCACGTTCCCAGAGGAATTTGCTGACCACCGCAGCGGGAATTCCGCACTCGCTCAAAGCCCCGCCGGCATTCAGGCCAGGCATCACCAGGGTGACTTTTATCGGGTCCAGCAGCACGTAGTCTTCGGCGATATCGCCAAAGCCATGCCAGTCGGCCTGGGGTTGCAGCAGCCAGTCTGCGGTCACCACCCGGTCAATGCCCGCCACCAGCGGCGGCTGCCAGATGGAAAACCACCAGTCTTTAGCGGCGATATGCTGGCGCAGGTTGGCCAGGGCGCGACGAAAGCTCAGGGCCTCGTCAAACATCTCTTGCAGCAACGACCGCCCCGCCGGCCCTTCCATCATTGCGGACGCCACATCCAGGGAGGCGATGATGCTGTACTGCGGCGAGGTGGAAATATGCATCATGAACGCTTCGTTGAAGCGGTCGCGGTCCAGCTTGCGCACGCCGCCATCCTGCACATGGATCATCGACGCCTGGCTGAACGCCGCCAGCAGCTTGTGCGTGGAGTGCGTGGTGAACACCAGCGGGCTGTCGGCCGTGCGCGAAGTGCCCATGCCATAGCGCCCGGCGAAGAACTCATGAAACGCCGCGTAGGCATACCACGCCTCGTCAAAGTGCAGCACCTCGACACTGTTGCCCAGTTGCTGCTTGATCAGTTCGGCGTTGTAGCACAGGCCGTCATAGGTGGAGTTGGTGACCACCGCCAGCTTGACCCTGGCCGGTCGGCCTCGGGTCAGCGGGCTGGCGTCGATCTTGGCGCGGATCGACTCGGGGCTGAACTCGCTCAGGGGAATCGGCCCGATGATCCCCAGTTCATTGCGCTCCGGGCACAGGTACAGCGGGATGGCGCCGGTCATGATGATCGAATGCAACACCGACTTGTGACAGTTGCGGTCCACCAGCACCAGGTCATCCCGGCCCACCATCGAGTGCCAGACGATCTTGTTGGCGGTGGAGGTGCCATTGATCACGAAGTAGGTGTGATCGGCGCCGAAGTTGCGCGCTGCCCGGGCCTCGGCTTCGGCCAACGGGCCGGTGTGGTCCAGCAGCGAGCCGAGCTCCGGCACCGACACCGACAAGTCCGAACGCAGGGTATTTTCCCCGAAGAACTGATGAAACGCCTGCCCCACCGGGCTCTTGCGATAGGCCACGCCGCCGCCGTGACCGGGGGTGTGCCAGGAATAATTGGAATCCGCCGTGTGCTGCACCAAGGCCTTGAAGAATGGCGGCAACAGGCCATCCAGGTAGGCGCGGGCCGCACGGGCCACTTGCCGGGCAAGAAACGGCACGGTGTCTTCAAACAGATAAAGAATGCCCCGCAACTGGTTCAGCTCGCTCATGGCATCGGCCGGGGCGTTTTCCAGGGTGACCTGCTCACCGAGGGCGAAGATCGGCAGGTTTGGCGCCCGCACCCGCGCCAGGCGGATCAGCTCCACCATGTTTTGCATCAGATGGGTATTTTCCCCGGCCCCCTCGGCGGCAATCAGCATGCAGGCCAGGCCGTGATGGGTCGAAGCCACCAGGCGACCCTCGGCGTAGTCCACCGCCGAAAAGATACTGAAGCCCTCCTGCTCAAGCTCCCGGGCGATGCCCCGGACGCGGTCGCCGGCAACGGTGTCGGCCTTGATGTCGCGGTGTACGATCAGAACCGGGAACTTCAGGTCTTTGTACATGAGCGCTTGGCGTCCTGAGGGCTATGCCTTCAGGGTAGAAGCTCGGGGCCAATGTGGCGAATGAAGATGTTCAACCGGTGTTCATAAAGCGCCGTCGATGACCTCGCGCAACACCAGCGCCGCTTGCACCGCTTGCTGGCGAGTCGCCAGGTTGGTGAAGCCCATCAACAGGCCTTGCTGACCGCCGGGCTCGATACTCCAGCCCGACACGGCCTGTATCCCCAGCCCGGCACGTGCGGCGGCCGCAGCGACGGCCTGATCGCAGACGTCCACCCGCAGCCGCGCCAGCAGGTTGATCCCGCCGGACTGCTCATCCACCTGCAAAAGCGCCCCGCAATGACTGGCCAGTGCCTCCACCAGAAAGCCGCGCCGCGCGGTGTAGAGCTGGCGCATTTTTTTCAGGTGACGGGTGAAATGGCCCTGGTCGAGAAAGTCCGCCGTGGTGGCTTGCAACAATTCGGCGCTGCGGTTTTGCAGCACGCCGGCGCTGGCCTCAAAGGCCGGGAGCAGCGCCCGAGGCACCACCAGATAACCCAGGCGCAGCCCCGGGAAGAGCATCTTGCTGAAACTGCCGGAGTAGATCACCCGGTCGGCCGTGTCCTGGCTCTTGAGCGCGGCCAGGGGCTGGCCCTTGTAGCGAAATTCACTGTCGTAGTCGTCTTCCACCACCCAGCCGCCGTGGGCCTGTGCCCAATCGAGCAAGCGATGGCGCCGCGCAGTACCGAGGGCGACCCCCAGCGGGCTCTGGTGGGCCGGGGTGACAATCGCCAGCCGGGCGCCGGGCGCACGCCGTACGCCCTCCTCCACATCAAGCCCGTCGTGGTCCACCGGCACCGGGACCAACTGCACCCCCAGGTGCAGCAGCAGTTGCCGCGCATGCAGGTAGCCCGGGTCTTCGAACCAGCATGGCTGGCCGGCCATCTGCAGCGCATCACACACCAGCGCGAGGCACGCCGAGTAACCGGCACACACGAACACCTGCTCCGGCGAACACTCCACGCCCCGGTACAGCGCCAGGTATTGCGCGATCGCCACACGCAGCGAGCGGGCGCCACGCACATCGCCCATGGCCAGGCTGTTCACATCGACTCGGCGCACTTGCCGGGTGACCAGCCGCGCCCACAGCTTGCGCGGAAAGCTGTCGAGCGCCGGCAAGCCCAACTGCAACAGGCGCGGGGCCGACGCCGGCGCCACGGGTTCGGGTTCAACCGGCAACGACTTGATCGAGCGCTGCGGCAACGCCTCGGCCACCACTGTTCCCGCCTGGCCCCGCGCCAGGAAGAACCCTTCGCTCACCAGCAACTGGTAGGCCGTCTCCACCGTGCCCCGGGCCACCTTCAGTTCCTGGGCCAGGCTGCGCACCGACGGCACCCGCTCACCGGGGCGCAGTTGGCCCTGGTCGATGGCCTGGCGAAAGCGCCGGTAGATCTCCTGGTATTTGGGCAGTGACGACATGGTTATCCGGCTCACAGTGAATCAGCCCTGAAGTCTGATCTTGTCCCAACCCGCTTGTCCATTCTTGGCCCTATTGAGCCGGCGACCCGGCCGCCACACTGACGGCATCACTTCACGAAACAAGGAGCACCCCATGCAACACCGTCTCGACTACGCCCTGGCGGCGCCCGTCGGCTACAAGGCCCTTGGCTCGGTGCACAGCTACATCCACGGCTGCGGCCTGGAGAAGGAATTGATTGACCTGGTGTACCTGCGGGTCTCGCAACTCAACGGCTGCGCCTACTGCCTGGACTCACATTCGCGCGACCTGCTCAAACAGGGCGTGAGCCTGGAAAAGCTGATGCTGCTGGCCGCCTGGCGCGAAGCGTTGCCGTTGTTCAGCCCGCGTGAACGCGCCGCGTTAGCTTGGGCCGAGTCGGTCACCCAGGTCGCACAAACCGAGGTGCCGGACGAACACTATGCCGAGGCCAAGGCCCTCTTCGATGACAGGGAAATTGCCGACCTGACCCTGGCTATCGCCCTGATGAACGCCCTGAACCGCGTCGCCATCAGCTTTCGCAAAGTCCCTGCCGCCGTAAAAGCGCACATGGAGCACGGCAACCATGAATGACTCTGTTGAGTTTGTGCACATCGAAAGCGACGCCGACTGCCTGGCCTGCTTTGCCGTCATGCAGCAACTGCGGCCAAAGCTCGAAGACCCGCACGCCTTCGTCCAGCAGATCCAGCGTCAGCGCGAAAGCGGCTACCGCCTGCTGGCCGCCCGGGAAAACGGCCAGGTGCTGGGCCTGGCCGGTTATCGCCTGACGGAAAACCTGCTGTATGGGCGCTTTATCTACGTCGATGACCTAGTGGTGGACGCCTCCCTGCAACGCCGACGCCTGGGTGCGCACCTGCTGGACGAGGTACGCCAGCACACCCGCCGCCTGGGCTATCGCTACCTGGTGCTGGACACCGGCATGCACATGGCCCTGGCCCAACGCTTCTATTTTCGCCAGGGCCTGCTGCCACTGGGGATGCACTTTTCACAGGACCTCGGCCAATGACCCGCGCCCTGCTACTGAGCTTCAGCCCCCACGGCAAGGCCGCCCAGACCTTCCGCCTGGCCCGCGCCCTGCTCCGCGAACAGGCACCCGAGGCCGAAGTGGTCGAACGCGACTACGGCGGCCAGGCCCTGCCGGCGCTGACCCGGGAATACGCCAACGCCCTGACCACGCCCGGCGGCCTGAGCGGCCCGGCAACCGAGCGCTCCGAGCAACTGATTGTCGAGCTGGAAGCCTGTGACCTGTTGATCATCTGCACCCCCGTGCACAATTTCACGGTGCCGGCGGCCCTCAAGTGCTGGATCGACCATGTGGTGCGCATCCACCGCAGTTTCACGGTGAATCCGCAGTTTGAGAAAGTCGGCTTGCTCAAGGACCGGCGCACCTTTGTACTGGTCAGCTCCGGCAGTTCGCGAAAAAACCGCGAGCCCGACTTCCTCACGCCCTACCTGCAGGCGATCCTTGGAACCGTGGGCATTCACGCGGTGGATTTCGTCTATCTGGGGGCCATGGTGCGTGGCGAAGCCGCCGTGCAGCGCAGCCTGGAACAGGCCCACACGCAGTTGGCCGAGGCATTTGACCGGCAAGCGGGCGCCCGGGCGGCAATCAGCGCTGGCGCGTAAAATTAATGGCGCTAGAATCAGCGCCATTTCTACGCCCGCCTCCCTGATACGAGCCACCCATGAGCTTTGATTTCGACACGATCCACTCCCGCCTCGGCACCGGCAGCACCAAGTGGAGTCGTTACCCGCAAGACGTTCTGCCGATGTGGATTGCCGACATGGACATCGCTGCCCCACCGGCCGTGCTTCAAGCGTTGCACGAGCGACTGGGTCAGCAGATCCTCGGCTACAGCGTGGCCTGCGATGGCGTGCGCGAGGCGATCGTCGCCGACCTGTGGGCCAAGTACGCCTGGCGCGTACAGCCGGATGAGTTGCTGTTCCTGCCGGGGGTCGAGCCTGGTTTCAACATGGCGCTGCACGCATTTGTGCAGCCCGGCCAACCGGTGGTGTTGCAAACCCCCAACTATCGCCCGATCCGCCTGGCGCCCGGCCACTGGAACCTGCCGAAGATCGAAGTGCCATTTGAGCTGAGCGCCGAAGGCGAGTACCGCACGCCGTTGCCGGCAATGCGTGAAGCCCTCACCGGCGCCGGTGCGCTGCTGTTGAGCAACCCGCACAACCCGATGGGCAAGGTCTTCCCCCGTGAGGAACTGCTGGCCGTGGCCAGCGCCTGCCTGGACCAGGGTGCGCTGATCGTCTCCGATGAAATCCACGCCGAGCTGTGCTTTGACGGCCGCCGGCATATTCCCACCGCCAGCCTCAGCCCCGAGATTGCCCAGCGCACCATCACCCTGATGTCGGCGAGCAAGGCGTATAACGTCGCCGGGTTGAAGACCTGCTTCGCGGTGATCCAGAATCCCGAGATCCGCGAGCGCTTCAACCAAGCCCGCTGCGGCATGGTCGACAGCGTCAGCCCCCTGGGCCTGGAAGCCACGCGTGCGGCCTACAGCGACTGCGGCGACTGGCTGCAGGCGCTGGTGGCCTACCTGCAAGCCAACCGCGATTACCTGCTGAACGCCGTGCAAACCCGCCTGCCCGGCGTGGTCATGCATGCGCCTCAAGGCACCTACCTGGCCTGGCTGGATTGCAGCGCCCTGGGCCTGGACGACCCGCAACGGTTCTTCCTCGAACAGGCCAGGGTCGGCTTGAGCGCCGGGATTGAATTCGGCGATGACAGCCAGCAATTCGTGCGCCTGAACTTCGGCTGCCCACGGGCCATGCTGGAAGAAGGCATCGCCCGCCTGGAACGCAGCCTGCGTCACCGTTAAGGCGCAATTCACAACTTTTCGCAACGACCGCCGAACCCCTGCTGTTACTGTTTTTGCCGATTCGTCCCACCGGTAACAGCAGGAGTTCCATGGCATGACGACCCAGCCGCTCAACCGCTCGACCGACCCCAAAGCCCTTCCTCTCACACCGCCCAAGTCCGGCGCGGCGTTCCACGTGCTGCTCAAGAACAGCGCCAACAACAAGAAGGTGGAGGCCGGCGACAAAACCGCGCAAGGGCTCGCTGCCAGCAAGGAACAAGGCTATGAACTGGCCGCCAAGGACGCCGCGCCGCCCACCACCCTGGGGGATTACAAGGCCATCGGCCCGGCGGACGAAGTCGGCCCCGGCCTGATCCGCTATGAAACCCAGGACGGCAAGAAAGTCATCGTCAGCGAAAAAGACAGCCCCGAGCTGTTCAAGCAAGTCAGCGCCGACTTCAAGGCACTCTCCGGCGTCAACGCCAGCGAAGCCGCCGGCTACCAGCGCCTGGGCGGCGACGCCACGGCCCCGGAAAAGCTCAGTGATTACAAATCCCTCGGCCCGCCCGACGAAACCGGCCCCGGCGTGATTCGCTACGAGACCCAGGACGGCAACAAGTTCGTCATCAGCCAGCGCGACAACCCGGAGGCCTTCCAGAAAGCCAAGGAAGCCTATGAAAGCTTCACCGGCCTGGGCAGCAGCGAAGACGCCGGCTATAAGCGCGCCAGCGACAACGAAGTGTGGCCGCCCTACGCCGGCACCACCGTCGGCCCCAAGGATGAAGTCGGCCCCGGCCTGATCCGCTTTGAAAGCAATGGCCAGAAAATGGTCGTGGCCCGCGACGACAATCCCAAGCTGTTCGACTACCTGGCAGGCCTGCACGAGGTCTACACCAACCCCGACAAAAAGGCCGCCGTAGAGTCCGCGCTCAACGACGGCTCGACCCTGGCAGACGCCAATACCAAGGCGCCGGAGCTGAACGACTACAAGGGCTTCGGCTGGATCGAAGGCCAGCAAGGCAATGTGCTGACCTATGAAACCCACGACGGCACCAAGGTCGTCGTATCGGCCGACGTCAGCCCGGAACTGTTCAAGAGCGTGGCCACCGCCCAGGACACCTGGAGCAAGATCCACTCCAGTGAAGACGCCGGCTACAAGCTGGCCGGGCCGAATGACTTCCTGAAGAACACCGAGATCACCTTCGGTTCTCCCGACGAGCTGGGGGACGGCCTGATCCGCTATGAAACCAGCGAAGGCAAGGTCATCGTCTCCAAGGAGCTCAGCCCGCAGCTCTACGACGAAGTGGTGGCGAAATGGGAAGCCTGGAGCGCCGGCACCGTCGACGAGACCCGCGCCAAGTACAACCTGCCGAGCAACGATGAGCTCGACGTGCTCAACCTCGACACCGGCGTGCATGCCGACAAGGACGACGACAAGTCGCCGACCCAGAGCGTCAGCGAACTGGCCACCACCGAACTGATCGACACCTACCGCGCCGGCGTCAAGGACGGCTCGATTCCCAAGGACGACCCACGGGCCAAACTGGTCCGTGCCCTGGAAGCCCAGGCCGCCTACCAGAACGGCCATGGCATCACCGGCTACGAAGAATCCAAGCGCCCGTTCAATACCACCTGGCGCGAGTTCGATGACAAGCAGACCGAGCTCACTTCCGCCGACATGCACGACATCATCGACGGCAAGGCAGTGCAGGAGCAGATCGGCGAGTTGTTCAAGGACCCGACGGTGCAGGCCGACTACAAGACCAAGATGGACGACGCCATCAGTCACCTGCCCAACAAGGACGAGATCAAGCAGAAGCTTCTCGACCTGACCAGCAACCCCGACTATGTGCTGTACCTCAAGGACCTGCAAAAACAGGGCAAGAGCCACGAAGCCCAGCAGGACCTGAGCAACACCCTGACCTCGCTGTCGCTGTTCGACCCGGAAGCCGCCACCAAGGCCGCGCAGAATATCCAGGCCGACGGCCTCACCACCGACCTCAACGAGATTCTCTCGGACCCGAGCAAGATCTCCGACGACAACAAGGAGCTGGCCACCAAGGACCTGTTCGGCCTGCTCAAGGGCGTGCTCAAGGGCAACCTGCTGGACCTGCCGCGCCGCAGCCAGGAAGTGCTGGAGAAATTCCTCAACGAGGGCCTGGAGGGCAAGGAGAAATCCTCGGCCGTGACCAAGGCCCTGGAAGAACTCGGCGACGTCTACAAGAACAGCGGCACCATCAGCGAAGCCGACGTGAAAACCGCCCTGAGCAAACCGTATATCCCGGTGGCGGATCGCGGCATGCTCGGCGAAGTGTTCAACACCCTCAACAGCAAAGGCATCCTCGGTTCGATGGGCGCCGGCGTCAGCCTGTTCTCGGGGATTTACCAACTGGTGGGCAAAGGCGGCAAGCTCGGCGAAACCCCGGCCCAACGCATGACCATCGCCAAGGACTTCCTGAGTTTTGCCGGCGGCGCCAGCCACTTCGTCAAGCTCGGTGACAAGATCGGCGAAGCCCTGGGCAAGGGCGGCCTGGTGGACTTCCTCGGCCTGGACAAGACCCTGCCGGAAATCTGGGGCAAGGAAGGGGCGGCCGGCAAAGTCATCGACTTCAGCAAGCCCACCGAAATCGACTCAAAGGTCAGCAAGGAAATCGCTGCGGCCCTGGACGCGGTTCCCGACAGCCAGTACGACGGCGTGGCCAAGCTGTTTGGCGAGGGCGACAAGGCGGTAACCGAAGCCACCGAAGGCCTCGCCACTCACCTGGATGACGGCCTCAAGGCAGCCGGTGCGGCCAAGCTTGGCGCCTCCCAATCGGCGAAGATCGCCGGTTCCGTGATCAAGGTGTTGGGCCCGGCGACGGACATTGCCGGTGGTTTTGCCGACATTGTGCTCGGCGCCCTGGCGATCAAAAGCGGCGTGGACAGCAAAGACCCGTTGGCTCAGGCCGCAGGTGGCTTGCAAGTGGCGGGCGGTGCGTTCGGCGCGTCGGCCGGGGTATTGGGTGCGGCGGCGCTGTTTGGCGCGGGCACGGCGGCGGCGCTGACCGGGCCGCTGTTCCTGGTGGGCGTGGTGTTGGCGGTGGTGGGCGGGATCATCGGTTACTTCGTCGACCACAACAAAAAACAGAAGGCCACCGAGAAGGAAAACGACTGGTACCGCGACCTGGCCGGCGACGGCTTGTTGCAGGACAACTGGGCGGACAAGGTCGAATACGCCCACTACGAGATCCACCACTACCACGGCCGCGACACGCCGACCGATGACAGCCTGTTCCGCTTCCAGCAATCGGAGTGGGAGCATTTCGACTCCACACCACAAAGCGGCGGCTCGTCGAGCAACCGGCTGGATGGGGATTTGCACAAGGACTACAAGGACCCTAGTGAAACGCCCAAGGCACTGCCGGATGCTTCGGATGAGAAGCCTGGGTCCCGGCCATCGGGAGGCGGGCCTCGACTCAACTAACCCTCCAACGGCTGTATGCAAAACAAAATGTGGGAGCGGGCTTGCTCGCGAAAGCGGTGGATCAGTCATTGTAGATGTCGACTGTCACACCGCATTCGCGAGCAAGCCCGCTCCCACATTCGGATTGGGTTCACAACTGGATTGCAGTCACAGCTTGGCGATCGACACTTCAGTCGACTTCACAAAGGCAATCACTTCACTGCCCACCTTCAATTCCAGGTCACGCACCGAGCGTGTGGTAATCACCGACGTCACGATCCCCGACGCGGTTTGCACGTCGATCTCGGACACCACTTCGCCGATCAGGATTTCCTTGATCACGCCTTTGAACTGGTTGCGCACGTTGATCGCTTTAATGGTCATGTCGGCTTTCCTTTGGTCTGTTGGGTCAATCCGCACGAATGCGCAGGCACTCAAAGTGCCCTATTCGTGAAACCAACAAAAGGAATATATAACTCTTTATTTATTCCATAAAAACATATGCGAGCTGTTGCACAGCCAACAGTGATTCAACAAAGTGCCCGCCTCCCCACTCCCAACCACTCCCCCACGTAGCAGCTGTCGAGCCCAAGCGAGGCTGCGTCAGCGGTCTGTCTGACACACCGCAAACGCAGCCTCGCTTGGGCTCGACAGCTGCTACGCCAGGGTGTTGCCCTGCCCTGCAAAGACGCTGGCACAGAGACTGCATATTCCTATAACGCATGATGGAGCATGCCATATGAATTTCTGAATATAAGAAAAGCCTTCTCTTTTCCCGCCTTGTCCGGAGCTGTTCCATGAAACCCTTCTTCAATACCCTGTTGGGCGCCTGCGCCCTCGCCTTCAGCCTGCAACCCCTGGCCCATGCAGCGGAAACCGACCCTGCGCAAGTCAACCTGGACTACGCCTACTACTCCCCGGTGAGCCTGGTACTCAAGCACTTCGGCTGGCTTGAAGAAGCGCTGCCGCAAACCAAGGTCGGCTGGGTGTTGAGCCAGGGCAGCAACCGTTCCCTGGAATACCTCAACAGCGGCGGCGTCGACTTCGCCTCGTCCGCCAGCCTGTCGGCGGTGCTCAGCCGGGCCAATGGCAGCCCGATCAAGTCGGTGTATGTGTACAGCCGCGCCGAGTGGACTGCACTGGTGGTGCGCAAGGACTCGACGTTCAAGAGCGTCAGCGACCTCAAGGGCAAGAAAATCGCCGCCACCAAAGGCACCGATCCGTACCTGTTCACCCTGCGCAGCCTGCAGAAAGCCGGCCTGAGCAAGGACGACGTGGAGCTGGTGCACCTGCAACACCCGGACGGCCGTACCGCGCTGGAGAAAGGTGATGTGGACGCCTGGGCCGGTCTCGACCCGCACATGGCCGCCAGCGAAATCCAGGCGGGTTCGCGCCTGCTGTACCGCAACAAGGACTTCAACAGCTACGGCGTGGTCAGCGTGACCGACAAATACGCCAAGGAGCACCCACAGACCGTCGCCAAGGTGCTCGGCGCCTATGAAAAAGCCCGCAACTGGGCGGTGAAACACCCCGACGAATTCGCCAAGCTGCTGGCCGACGAATCCGGCCTGCCCCTGGACGTGGCCAAGCTGCAATTGTCGCGTACCGACCTTAGCAGCCCATTGCTCACTGCCCAGGACGTGGTGTCGTCCAAGGCGGCCGCGCCGATCCTGGTGTCGGAAGAACTGGTGCGCCGTGGGGTGAATGTGGATCAGGTGATCGACCAGTTGATCGACCCAAGCTTTGGCCAGGCTTTGCCTCGTCCATAAGGGGAGCGTCATGAGCAGCAAAAGCGAAACCCTGCCCGTCGCACTCGCGCCAACGCTCACCGTGCAGCGCAGCGCCTGGCCGCGGCGGCTCAAGGGCCTGGCGTTGCCGGTGTTGATCCTGGTGATCCTTGAAGTGGTGGTGCGCATCGGCTGGCTGCCGTCCTACCAGATGCCGGCGCCCAGCGAGATCGCCGTGACCCTCACCGACCTAGCCGAAGGCGCGCTGTGGAAACACATCAGCGCCAGCCTGTTGCGGGTGCTGCTGGGGTTCACCATCGGCGCCGGCCTGGCCCTGGTGTTTGCCGCCTGGGTCGGCTTGAGCCGCGAAGCCGAGGCGTATCTGGAGCCGACCTTCGCCGGCCTGCGCTCGATCCCGAGCCTGGCCTGGGTGCCGCTGTTGCTGCTGTGGCTGGGCATTGATGAGACCTCGAAGATCGTGCTGATTGCCATCGGCGCGTTCTTCCCGGTGTACCTCAATGGCGTTGCGGCCATTCGCGACATCGACCGCAAGCTGGTGGAAGTCGGGCAGATGTATGGCTTCAGCCGCACGCGCCTGGTGCGTCGCATCCTGTTGCCTGCCGCCCTGCCCGGCCTGTTCACCGGCTTACGCAGCGGCCTGAGCCTGGCGTGGATGTTCCTGGTGGCGGCCGAGTTGATCGCCGCGACCAAGGGCCTGGGTTACCTGCTCAGCGATGGCCGGGAAACCTCACGGCCCGACATTGTGCTGGCGGCGATCATCGTGCTGGCGCTGCTGGGCAAGATCAGCGACGGCCTGTTGGCGGCCCTGGAAAAACGCTGCCTGGCCTGGCGCGATACCTTCAACGGCCAAGGCCCGGAGAATTGAGCATGAGTGAAGCGCTACTGGACATTCGCGTCGAGCGGAAAAACTTCGGCGCGACGACGGTGCTGACCAACGTCCATTTGGCCTTGCAGCCGCGGGAAGCCGTCAGTTTGCTGGGCCCCAGTGGCTGCGGCAAAAGCACCTTGCTGCGGATCGTCGCCGGGCTGGAAAAGGACTATCAGGGGGAACTGCTGCAAGGCGGTGGTGAGGTCGCGTTTGTATTTCAGGAGCCACGGCTGATGCCGTGGCTGACGGTGGAGCAAAACATTGGTTTCAGCGATGACGTTGGCTATGACAAGGCCTGGGTCGCGCAGTTGATCGATGAGGTGGGGCTTACGGGTTTTGGCCAGGCGTTGCCCAAGGCGTTGTCTGGCGGGATGGCGCAACGGGTGGCGATTGCTCGCGGGCTGTATTCACGACCGCAGGTGCTGTTGCTGGACGAACCGTTCAGCGCGGTGGATGCGTTTACCCGCATGAAGCTGCAGGACCTGCTGCTGCAATTGGCCGAGCACCACGGGATCGCCCTGCTGCTGGTGACTCACGATGTGGACGAGGCGCTGTACCTGAGTGACCGGGTGTTGGTGATGGATAACCGGCCGAGCAGTATTCGCCAGGAGCTGGCGGTGGAGCTGGTGCATCCGCGGGATCGGCGGGATCCGCTGTTGGCGCGGCTCAAGGCACTGGCGTTGACTGAGCTGCAACGGGCGCATGTGATCTGAAAGGCACGTGTTGAGTCCGCCCAAAATCAAAAGCTAAAGCGGGCACGGTCCAAATGTGGGAGCGGGCTTGCTCGCGAAGGTCGTTAACGATGACGCGGGCATCCTGATTCAACGCGGCGCTCTCAGGTTTTTCGCGAGCAAGCCCGCTCCCACAAGGATCGCATCAAGCAGCCGATTTACGCGGCGTCAACGTCACCCAATACTGCGTACGGGACTGCACTTGCAGCGGCATCGTCGACGCCAGCAACGCAAGAATTCGATTGGTATCAGCCAACTGAAAACTCCCAGTGACCCGCAGCGCTTCAAGGCTCGGGTCCCAGCGCAGCACACCCGGCCGATACCGCTCCAGCTCCCGCAAAAAATCACCCAACAGCTGGTTCTGCGCAGTCAGCACACCGTCGCGCCAACCCAATTGCAACGCATCAAACCCCACCGCAGCGCCCAACCCCGACGCCTGCAACCGTGCCTGCTGCCCCCCCTGCAATGTCGCCACTTGCCCACGCAGGTCCTGCACCTGCACCGCGCCCTTCAACACCGACACCAAACACCCGGAAGACAACTGCCGCACACACACTTCAGCCTGGCTGACGATCACCTGGCCATAACGCGTCTGCACCGTCAGCGCACCAGCCCCCGGCACCGTCAACGCCATCTCCCCTTCCACCAGCGTCACACGGCGCCGGGCCGTATCCACGTCCACCGCACTCGCGGTATTCAGTTGCAGGCTGCTGCCATCCAACAGCGGCACTCGCTTGCGTTCGCCAGTGGCGGTGTGCAGGTCGGCGCGCCACACGTCGATAGGCAATTGCCGGCTGAGCAACCACGCGGTTGGCAACAACGCGGCGACGCCCAAGGCACGCTTGAGTACTGCACGCCGTCCCGGTTGCGGACGATCAAGGCTGGCCATGGCCAACGCTGGCGGCAAGTCGGTAAATCGTTGGCGCAGCGATTGGGCTTTTTGCCAGATCTGCTCATGCTGGGGATGGCTGTCACGCCACTGCTGCAGGCGGGCGTGATCTCGTTCGGTGGCGCTGCCGGACTCCAGCAACGCCAGCCATTGCGCCGCCGCCCGGGCGAGATCCGGCGCAGTACGGCTCACAGTTCCACCAGCAGGCAATGCTCGTAAGCCTGGGCCATGTAGCGCTTGACCGTACGCTCGGACACCTTGAGCCGCTCGGCAATCTCCCGATAGCCGAGTCCTTCCAGCTGGCTCCAGAGAAACGCGCGGCGCACCACCGCCGGCAAACCGTCGAGCAATTCATCCAGGGCTTGCAGGGTTTCCAGCAGCAACCAGCGTTGCTCCGGCGACGGCACGCAAGCCTCCGGCAACTGCATCAACGCATTGAGATACGCCTGTTCCAGACTGCGCCGCTGGTGAAAATTCACCAGCAAGCGCTTGCCCACCGTCACCAGATAGGCCCGGGGCTCCTGCAATTGCGCAATCGGCTGCGCGCTGGCCAGCACCCGCAGGAACGTGTCCTGGCTCAGGTCGGCCGCATCCCAGGCGTTGCCCAAGCGGCGCCGCAGCCAGCTTTCGAGCCAGCTGCGGTGGTCGCGATACAACGTGTGAAGGCTGGGTTCAGCGAGGTGCGTCGGCACTACAGCATCATTCATGGCAAGTAACCTGCGCGGCGCGAGTCAGTCTCAAATGAGATTCATTCTATTTAATAACCCGCCGGCGTACCACGTTCTTTTGCACACGATGTTTAAAGCATTGCGGCCTTTTGCCTGAGCATGTCGATAAACAACCCCAACTCGCGGCTCACCGGGTCGCCCTTGCGCAGCAGCATCCCGAACGGTGCCAGTTGCACCTCCAGCACCACCGGCAAGGCCACCACGAGGCCCATTTTCAAGTAATCCCGCAGGGCGCTTTCCGAGAGCACCATGATCGCGTCGGTGAGTTGAATCAGTTGCTGCATGGAATACACCGAACTGCACTCGATAATGTCCGCCGGCTGCGGCAAGGCCAGGTGTTGCAATGCTTCATCAAAACCAATGCGCGCCGGGCTGGTTTGCGGTTGCAGGATCCACGGCCAGTCACTGACCAGTTCCGCCAGCGGCAGATGCTCACGCTGGGCCAGGGGGTGGCCGGCGTGCACCACCACCAGCATGCGTTCGTTGCCCAGGGGCTCAAAGGTGTAATGCTCACTGTCGGTGGCGGCGTTGCGCCGGGCGATGGCCAGGTCGATGCGGCCTTGCTCCAGCAACTGGATCACCTGGTCGCTGGTATCGCCCATGATGCGAATGCGCATCTGCGGGTTGAGGGTTTTGATCTGCGCAATGGAGTCCATCACAAGGTCCGGCGCCGCGCCCATGATGGTGCCGATCGACAAATACCCGTAGCCGCCCTGCTGGCGCATCATCAGTTCCTCGGCGCAGCGGTCGAGGCCACTCAGCGCCGACTCGGCAAAGCGGATCAATTCCTTGCCCAGTGCCGTCGGGCGCATGCCCCGCGGCAGGCGCTCGAACAGGTCACAGGCAAACATATCCTCGATCTCGCGCAACATGCGCGTCGCCGCCGGCTGCGACATGTTCAGGCTTTGGGACGCACGGTGCAGGTTCTGGCTGGAACTCAAGGCCACCAGCATATGCAGATGCTTGTAGCGCAGTCGGTTGAACAGGCTGCGGGAGATTGCGGGACTACTCATTTTTTTCCTTGTTATCGATACCCTGAGGTTATCAGTTGTAAGCGAGATTCGATTTGTAGCGTATAGATAGAGCGCCGTACAGTCCTTCCCATAAGAACAAAACAACTGGACTGAACAATGAAGACCCTGCCTGCGTCCTTGCTCGCCAAGATTTCCTGGCGGCTGCTGCCCTTTCTGCTGTTGATGTACATCATGGCCTTCCTCGACCGCGCCAACGTCGGGTTCGCCAAGCAAGCCTTCCAGGCCGACACCGGCCTCAGTGATGCCGCCTTCGCCTTTGGCGCCGGGGTGTTTTTTGTCGGCTATGCGCTGCTGGAAGTGCCGAGCAACCTGATCATGCATCGCGTCGGTGCCCGCCTGTGGATGTGCCGGATCATGGTCAGTTGGGGCCTGGTGTCCGCCGCCATGATGTTTGCCCATAACGAAACCAGCTTCTACCTGTTGCGCTTCCTGCTGGGCGTGGCCGAAGCCGGATTTTTCCCCGGGGTGATTCTCTACCTCACCTACTGGTTCCCCTCTGCCGTGCGCGGCAAGGCCATGGGTTTCTTTTACTTTGGCGCGCCCCTGGCCTTCATCTTCGGCAGCCCGCTCTCGGGCCTGTTGTTGGAGCTGGACGGGTTCTCTGGGCTGCACGGCTGGCAATGGCTGTTCGCGGTGGAAGGCCTGATGGCCACCGCGGTTGGCATCTGGGCCTACTGGTACCTGGACAACCGCCCCGCCGATGCCAAATGGCTGAGCGTTGCAGAGCGCCGCCAGATCCAGGACCTGCTCGACCGCGAAGACCAGCACAAAACCTCTCACGGCCGTAGCCTGCTCACTGTGCTGTGCCAGCCCAGCGTGCTGTACCTGTGCCTGGTGTACATGCTGATCCAGGCCAGCGTTTACGGCGTGGTGTTCTACTTGCCAACCCAGGTCGGTGGGCTGCTGGGGACCAGGGTCGGCTTGATGGTGGGCCTGGTCTCGGCGATTCCCTGGGTCTGCGCGCTGTTCGCCGCGTGGTGGATTCCCGGCTACTCCGACCGCACCAGTGAACGCCGCAAAGCCGCGTCCCTGACCCTGTTGATGGCCGCCGCCGGGATCGCCTGCTCGGTGACCTTTGCCAACCCGCTGCTGGGCATGCTCGCCCTGTGCTTTGCCGCCTCGGGCTTTATCGCCGTGCAACCGGTGTTCTGGACCTTCCCGTCCAGCTACCTGGCCGGCAGCGCAGCGGCCGCCAGCATCGCCCTGATCAACTCCTTCGGCGCCCTCGGCGGTTTTATCGCCCCGGTGCTGAAGAACTGGGCAGAAACCGCCTTTCACTCCCCTGCGGCCGGCCTTTACCTGCTGTCCGCCACCACTGTAGTCGCAGCCTTGCTGGTACTCGGTATCCATTCCCCAGGCCATAAAGCGACGAACACGCCGGCCACTGTTTAATCAAGGAGTCACACCATGGGCAATCTCACAATCAAGCACGTGCGCGCCTTTGTGCTGCGCGGCGGCGGCGCGGACTACCACGACCAGGCAGACGGCCACTGGATCGACGATCACATCAGCACCCCCATGAGCAAATACCCCGAGTACCGCCAGAGTCGCCGCAGTTTCGGGATCAACGTACTCGGCACGCTCGTGGTCGAAATCGAGGCCAGCAACGGCACCGTCGGGTTCGCCGTGACCACCGGTGGCGAGCCCGCCGCCTATATCGTCGAGAAGCACCTGGCGCGCTTCCTGGAAGGCGCCCGCGTCACCGATATTGAAAAAATCTGGGACCAGATGTACCAGTCCACCCTGTACTACGGCCGCAAGGGCCTGGTGATCAACACGATCTCCGGCGTCGACCTGGCGCTGTGGGACCTGCTCGGCAAAATCCGCCAGGAGCCGGTGCACCAGTTGCTCGGCGGCGCGGTGCGTGACGAATTGCAGTTCTACGCCACCGGCGCCCGCCCGGACCTCGCACAGAAGATGGGCTTTATCGGCGGCAAGATGCCCTTGCACTACAGCCCATCGGAAGGCGAAGAAGGCCTGCGCAAAAACCTCGAGGAACTGGCGACCATGCGCGAGCGGGTCGGCCCGGACTTCTGGCTGATGCTCGACTGCTGGATGAGCCTGGACCTGAACTACGCCACCAAACTGGCGATCGGCGCCCATGAATACGGCCTGAAATGGATTGAAGAAGCGCTGTCGCCCGACGACTACTGGGGCTATGCCGCCCTGCGCAACAACGTGCCCAAAGGCATGTTGGTCACCACCGGTGAACACGAGGCTACCCGTTGGGGCTTTCGCATGCTGCTGGAGATGGGTTGCTGCGACATTATCCAGCCGGATGTGGGCTGGTGCGGCGGCCTCACCGAGCTGGTGAAAATCTCGGCCCTGGCCGACGCCCATAATGCGCTGGTGGTGCCTCACGGCTCGTCGGTCTACAGCTACCACTTCGTCGCCACCCGCCATAACAGCCCGTTCGCCGAGTTCCTGATGATGGCGCCCAAGGCCGATGAGGTGGTGCCGATGTTCCACCCGCAACTGCTCGGTGAGCCGGTGCCGGTGAATGGCCGCATGCGCCTGTCGGTGCTCGACAAGCCCGGGTTTGGCGTGGACCTCAACCCCGATTGCCAACTGCATCGTCCGTATAACCGCTGAGGATTCCTGCCATGAACATGCCCCACAACGCTTTCAAGGCTGCGCTGCGTAAAGACGCTGCGCAATACGGGATCTGGGCCAGCTTCGCCACCGCCTACGCCGCCGAGATCGTCGCCAGCACCGGTTACGACTGGATGCTGATTGACGGCGAACACGCCCCCAACACCGTGCCCAGCGTGCTCAACCAGCTCCAGGCCGTGGCTCCCTACACCACCGCCCCGGTGGTACGCGCGGTAAGCAGCGACGCCAACCTGATCAAGCAACTGCTGGACGTCGGCGCCCAGACGCTGATGATCCCGATGGTCGAAACCGCCGAGCAAGCCCAGGCCCTGGTGCGCGCGATGCGTTATCCGCCCCACGGTATTCGTGGCGTTGGTGGCGGCTTGACCCGCGCCACCCGCTGGGACGGCGTGTCGGATTACCTCAACACCGCCCATGAACAGCTGTGCCTGATCGTGCAGGTGGAGTCGCGTCGCGGCGTTGAAAACGTCGCGGCGATTGCGGCGGTGGAAGGCGTGGACGCGGTGTTTATCGGCCCCGCCGACCTGTCCATCGGCCTCGGTCACCCCGGCAATCCCGGGCACCCCGAGGTACAGGAGCGCATCCAGTACGCAGTCAATGCCACGCTGGCGGCCGGCAAGGCCTGCGGCATTCTCGCGCCCAACGAAGACGACGCTCGCCGTTATCAAGCCTGGGGCTGCCAGTTCATTGCGGTGGCCATCGACATCAGCTTGCTGCGCCAGGGTGCCATGGCGACCCTGGCCCGCTATCGCCCCGCCGCCGACGCCAAAGCACCGTCACGTACTTACTGAGGAGCCAAGCATGTCATCCGTACCGGTCTACCAGAACTTCATCAACGGCCGCTTTACCTCCAGCGATGCGCACCTGGATGTATTGAACCCGGCCACCGGCGCCCTGTTGTCGAAGGTCCCGGCGTCCACCTCCGAAGACATCGACCAAGCCTTGGCTGCCGCACATCATGCGCAAAAAGACTGGGCGCGCAAACCGGCGATCGAACGTGCCGGGCACTTGCACCGCATCGCCGCCAAGCTGCGGGAAAACGTCGCCCACCTGGCGCGCACCATCACCCTGGAGCAAGGCAAAGTCAGCGGCCTGGCGGAAGTGGAAGTCAACTTCACCGCCGACTACCTCGACTACATGGCCGAGTGGGCGCGCCGCATTGAAGGCGAGATCATCACCAGCGACCGCCCCAATGAAAATATCTTCCTGTTCCGCAAACCCCTGGGTGTGGTGGCCGGCATCCTGCCGTGGAACTTCCCGTTCTTTTTGATCGCCCGCAAGATGGCCCCGGCGTTGCTCACCGGCAACACCATCGTGATCAAACCCAGCGAAGAAACGCCGAACAACTGCTTCGAGTTCGCCAAACTGGTGGCCGAGACCGACCTGCCGGCCGGGGTATTCAATGTGGTCTGCGGCGATGGCCGCGTCGGTGGCGCCCTCACCGCCCATAAGGGCGTGGACATGATCAGCTTCACCGGCAGCGTCGCCACCGGCTCGCGGATCATGGCTGCCGCCGCCCCCCATATCACCAAGCTCAACCTCGAGCTGGGTGGCAAGGCACCTGCCATCGTCCTCGCCGATGCCGACCTGGACCTCGCGATAAACGCCATTCGCGACTCAAGGATCATCAACAGCGGCCAGGTGTGCAACTGCGCCGAACGGGTGTACGTGGAGCGCAAGGTGGCCGACCAGTTTATCGAGCGCATCAGCGCCGCGATGGCCGCCACCCGCTACGGCGACCCCATCGCCCAGGCCGATGTGGAGATGGGCCCGCTGATCAACCGCCAAGGCCTGGACAGCGTCAATCGCAAGGTACGCACCGCCTTGAGCCAGGGTGCATCGCTGGTCACCGGTGGACAGATCGCCGACCTGGGCCAGGGCTTTCACTTCCAGCCGACGGTATTGGCCGGTTGCCACGCCGACATGGAAATCATGCGCGAAGAAATTTTTGGCCCGGTGCTGCCGATTCAGATTGTCGACGACCTGGATGAGGCCATCGCCATGGCCAACGACTGCGACTACGGCCTGACCTCTTCGATCTACACCCGCGACCTGGGCAAGGCGATGCAGGCGGTGCGCGAATTGTCGTTCGGCGAGACCTACGTCAACCGCGAGAACTTCGAGGCGATGCAAGGCTTTCATGCCGGCGTGCGTAAATCCGGGATCGGCGGCGCCGATGGCAAGCACGGCCTGTACGAGTACACCCACACCCATGCGGTGTACTTGCAGAGCTGAAGTGGTGCAACGGGCCTTGGCGCGGTAGCGTGCGGCCCTTCCCCATCCATTGTTCCGAAGGATTGCGCTATGCCCCTTACCCCTTACAGCGGGCCGATCATCGACAGCCATTTGCACCTGTTCGACCCGCGCCGCCCCCAGGGTATTCCCTGGCCCGAGCCGGGAAACGCGCTGTATGCCGCACATTTGCCGGCGGATTATTGGCCGCTGGCAGGCGAACATAACGTGATCGGCGCGATTGCCGTGGAAGCCAGCCCGTGGCGCGACGACAACCGCTGGTTGCTGGAGACCCTGCGCAGCGACCTGCGCATGCTCGGTTTCGTCGGCAACCTTGACCCGCTGCACGGCGACTTTGCGGCAGACCTCGATGCCTTGGCCCATGAACCGCTGTTCCTCGGTTTGCGCTACGGCAACCTGTGGGACCGCGATTTGCCAGACGACCAGAAGCGCCCCGGCTTTATCGAAGGCCTGCGCCGCCTCGCCGAATACGGGCGTGGCCTGGACAGCGCCAACCCCAATCCGCGCTTGATCAAAGGGCTGCTGCATTTGAGCGATGCCTTGCCCGAGCTGCGCATCATCGTCGATCACCTGCCCAATGCCAGCGTGCCCGCCGGCGAAGAATCCGCGTATCACGCCGACCTGATGCGCCTGGCAGAGCGGCCGAATGTATTTGCCAAACTGGCGGAAATCCCCCAGGTCGGCCCGCAGGGTCTGATCCTTGACCCGGCGTTCTACAACGACCGCCTGGCCGTGCTGTGGGAAGCCTTTGGCGAAGACCGTTGCTTCTTCGGCAGCGACTGGCCCAACAGCAATCACCTGGCCAGTTTCGCCACCACCCTGGGCCTGGTGAAAGCCTGCATGGCGGGCAAACCCGAGGACGTACAGGGCAAGTTCTTCCTGCACAACGCGGTGCGCATCTACAGTCCTACGCCACCCCTCGGAGGCAAGTAATGCAGACCCGAGCCTTTCGCATGAACCTCAACCCCGACCAGCACGCCGAGTACCGTCGACGCCACGATGAGATCTGGCCCGAACTGGCCCAGGCCCTGCGTGATGCCGGCGTGGTGGACTACCGGATCTTCCTCGACGAGGCCAGTAACGCCTTGTTCGCCGTGATGACTCACGAAGACCGGCACGGCCTCGACGAATTGCCGGGCACCGCGCTGATGCAACGGTGGTGGCAGTACATGCAAGACATCATGCCCAGCCAGCCGGACGCCTCGCCCGTCAGCGTTGATTTAATCCCGATGTTCAGCCTTACCCCAGGCTGAAACAGCGCGCTACCACAACAATAAAAAAGGATTCGACTACGTGGAAATCATTCTATTCGGTGTGATTCTGCACTTCATCGGCGGCTTCGCCTCCGGCAGCTTCTACATCCCCTACAAGAAAGTCCGCGGCTGGGCCTGGGAAAGCTACTGGATCACCGGCGGCCTGGTGTCATGGCTGATCGTGCCGCTGATTGCCGCGCAACTGACCGTGCCCGGCTGGGCCGACATCCTGCGCCAGGCCGACAGCAGCACCTTGCTCTGGACCTACCTGTTCGGCGTGCTCTGGGGCATCGGCGGGCTGACCTTCGGCCTGACCATGCGCTACCTCGGGCTGTCCCTGGGCATGTCGCTGGTACTGGGCCTGACCTCGGCCCTTGGCGCCTTGATGCCGGCGCTGTATCGCGACCTGTTCACCGACGCCACCGAAGGCACCCTGACCTCAATGCTCGCCTCCCAGGGCGGGCATTGGGTGCTGTGGGGCGTGGCGGTATCGCTGGTAGGCATCGCCGTGTGCGGCAAGGCCGGGCTGATCAAGGAACGAGAAGTGCCGGAAGCGGTGAAATTCGCCAGCATCAGCGAGTTCTCGGTGGCCAAGGGCATGCTGGTTGCGGTGATCTCCGGGGTGCTGAGCGCGTGCTTCAGCTACGGTATTTCAGCCGGGCGCCCACTGGCTGCCGCGGCTGTCGAGCATGGCACCAACAGCCTGTTCCAGAACAACGTGACCTTCATGGTGATCATGTGGGGTGGCCTGACCACCAACGGCCTATGGTGCCTGTGGCTGAACTGGCGCAACCGCACGTTCCACAACTACACCGACCGCAGCACTCCGCTGCTTGGCAACTACCTGTTGGTGGCGTGTGCCGGCACCCTGTGGTTCCTGCAGTTTTTCTTCTACGGCATGGGCGAAAGCCGCCTGCAGAACGACGCCAGTTCGTGGGTGTTGCACATGTCTTTCATCATCATCGTATCCAACTGCTGGGGCCTGTATTTCCGCGAATGGCAGGGCACCAGCGCCACCAACAAAGGCGTATTGGCCGCGGGTATCGCGGTGATTCTCGGTGCCATTGCCATGGTCGGTTACGGCAACTATCTCGGCTGAGGCCGCTTTTTTTCAGGAGTTCACTTATGTTACTTGCAGACAAAACCGTGATTATTACTGGCGCCTCCCGTGGAATCGGCCGCGCCGCCGCCAGGGAATGTGCACGCCAGGGTGCCCGTGTGGTCATCGGCCACAGTGGTAGCGGCCAAGGCACTGAAGCGGCGTTTTCGTTGATCGAGGAAATCAAGGCGTTCGGCGGCCAAGCGGTGGAGGTGGGCGGCGATGCGGCTGATCCGGACACCGGCGACAAACTGGTGGCCGGCGCGCTCAAGGCATTCGGCAGTGTGGATGTGTTCGTCAACAACGCCGGGATCTGTCCGTTCCACTCGTTTCTCGACATGCCGCGTGAGGTGTACCTGAAGACGGTCAACACCAACCTCAACGGCGCCTACTTCGCCGTGCAAGCGGCGGCAAACCAGATGAAAAACCAGGGCAAGGGCGGCGCGATCATCGCCGTCAGTTCCATCAGTGCGCTGGTGGGTGGCGGGATGCAGACGCACTACACGCCGACCAAGGCCGGGCTGCACTCGTTGATGCAGTCCTGTGCGATTGCGTTGGGGCCGTATGGTATTCGCTGTAATTCGGTGTTGCCGGGGACGATTGCCACCGATATCAACAAGGAAGACTTGGCCGACGAGGAGAAGCTGGCGTACATGACTTCGCGCACGCCGTTGGGGCGCCTGGGTGAACCCGACGACGTCGCGGGGCCCATCGTGTTCCTCGCCTCGGACATGGCGCGGTATGTGACCGGAGCTTCGCTGTTGGTAGACGGGGGATTGTTTGTCAACTTGCAGTAGCGTTGGGAAGCGGGCCGCCGCGACGGGGCGTCCCTGCCCCGTGCTACCTGCGTTCGGCCAGCGTGGTTTAACGG
>NZ_JACAOX010000004.1:363355-388485 GCF_013386015.1 Pseudomonas sp. B6001 | reverse complement strand
GCTGTGCTCTTGCTTTTGATTTGGATCTGGCTCTGACTGCCCCAATAAGCCCGAGCCACAGCGAGGCGCCGACAGGCGGGGCAGAGCCCTGTGCTTACTTTGGGCTGGGCCGGCATTCCGGCTTTTCCAAAGCGAGTCGCTGTAAGAGCGAAACCATAAGCAGCCGTTACTCAACTAACGGATATGTACACCAAAAACCCCCTACCCCTCACAATCGAAAACCTCCCCACGCCTAACCACACTACCCGCCGCAAGCACCGCTCCCGGTGCCAACACACCATTGGCTCCAACCCGCGACTGATCCCCCAGCAGCGCGCCAAACTTGTCACAGCCGGTGCGCTGCAACTGCCCGTCAATGCGCACCTGCACTTCCTTGTCGTCACGCTCGTTCCGGTAGTTGGCCACGATACTGCCGGCTTCCAGGTTAACCCCGCGGCCCAATACCGAATCACCGACAAAGTTGAAATGCGCCAACTTGCTGCCGCTGAAGACAAAGGACGTCTTGAGCTCGGCACCCGGTCCGAAGATGCAATATTCATCCACCCAGCAACCGCCGCGAAGGTAGGCACCGGCAGCGATAAAACAGTGGGCGCCGATGATCAGCGGCGCTTTCAAAACAGCGCCCGCCTCCACGACCGCAGTACGGTGCACGGCAATCTCGTCATGAATCTCATAGTCATCATCAGAAAGCCCCGCCAGCAATTTGCGAACGATTTCCGGCGCCTGGGTCACCAACTCCCACGGCGCAAGATCCACCCAGGGTGCCAGCGGCGAACGGGAAAAATCAGCGATGTAATCGGTCAGTCGAATCAACGTCGAGCCCTCTACAGATCAGAGAAGCCCGAAACGCTAACACCCCCGTCACTGCCCGTCGAGCAGCACCGGTTTGCCCAACTCGCCGATCTTCTCCAGCCGCGCCCGCACGATGTTGCGGCTGATATTCAGCAGGCGCCCGGTCTGCAACTGGTTGCCATGGCAATAGCGATAGGCCGCGCGAAAGATCGTCTCTTCGATGTGCTCGTAGAGGTCCGGAATGTTCTGTTCGAACAACGCAGTGAGCGCCGCCTCCAGGCTCACCGGCCCAGTGATCGCAGGCGCGGCCTGGTTCGCCTCGTCCTGGCGAATGCCGGAAGAACGCATGTCCACCAGGTGCAAATCCGGCGGCTGCACCAGTTGATTGCGGCACACCAGCAACGCATGGTGAATGGCGTTTTCCAGCTCGCGAATATTCCCCGGCCAGCTGTGTTCCAGCAGCTTGCGCTCGGCATCGATGCTCAGTGACGCGCGGTTGTAGCCGAGGCGCTGGCAGTGCTCTTCAAGAAAAAATTCCGCCAGCGGCAGGATGTCGCCGGGCCGTTCCCGCAGGGGCGGCAGGCGGATGGTGGCGACGTGCAGGCGGTAGAACAAATCCTCACGAAAATGCCCCGCCACCACCGCGTCGGCGAGGTTGACGTTGGTGGCCGCCACCAGCCGTACGTTGATCGGAATCGGTGTGCGCGAGCCCAGGCGCACCACTTCTCGCTCCTGCAACACCCGCAATAATTTGACCTGCATGTTCAACGGCAAATCGCCGATCTCATCCAGAAACAGCGTGCCGCCGTTGGCCGCTTCGAACCAGCCGGCCTTGTGGGTGGTGGCGCCGGTGAATGCGCCTTTCTCGTGGCCGAACAACTCACTTTCCACCAGGGTTTCGGCGAAGGCGCCGCAGTTCACCGCCACAAACGGTTCACGCCCGCGACGGCTCAGGTGATGGATATGCCGCGCGACCAATTCCTTGCCGGTGCCGGTCTCGCCGATGATCAAGGTGTTGGCCTCACTGGGGGCCAGGCGCTCGATACGCGCCAGCAATTCCTGTGAGCGCGGGTCCTTGAAGACCAGCACGGTGGCGCGCACCGACTTGGTCAATTCACGGGCATTGGGATGGGTGATCAGCGACATGGTGCATTCCTGGCAGTAAAAGCGCGTGTCAATAGTGCATGAAGTTTTCTATACCATTTAATTATTAATTAATATTTATATATTCCCAAAACGAATATACCAACACATCGCACCTCGCCTGCTGCTGGAGCAGCAATCAGCCAGCACCTGCGTGTGTGCAGATCAACACCAAGCCGTTGCCAGGCAGTTCTTCGAAAACCCGCAAAGCCACGTTCTACAAGGCGTGCAGCGCGTTTTTCGGCTGATGGCATGCAATCTGCTCTCTCCCTCTCAACGCCACCTGCCCTGTAGGAGCTGGCTTGCCAGCGAAGAGGCCCTAAAGCCTTGCACCGACTAAACGGACGCTTTCGCCGACAAGCCGGCTCCTACAGGGGGTCGCGATCACTTAGCAGGGAGATCCCAATGAAAAGATTCTGGCGCAACAGCATCGCCACCATGTTCGCTGTGCTGGTCAGCACCGGCGTGCTGGCCGAACAGGCGCCACCGGCGTCGGTGAAGATCGCGATCGTCGCCTACACCCAGGGCGGCAAACCGGTGTTCGGCGGCATCGCCGGGCGCGTCATCGAAGACGGCTGGCTCGAAGCGCAACTGCGTGAGCGCGGGGTCAAGCTGGAGTGGATCGCCCTGCCCCATGCCGGCGCCGGGCCGCAGATCAACGAAGGCTTCAGCAACAACAGCCTGGACTTCGCCGTACGCGGTGACCTGCCCTCGGTAATTGCCGGCGCCGGTGGCGTACCAGGCAAGCTGATCGTGCCCGGTGGCAGCGGCAACAATATTTACCTGGTGGTACCGGAAGGCTCCGCCGCGAACACCATCGAAGACCTCAAGGGCAAGCGCCTGGCGCTGCATCGCGGTCGGCCATGGGAGTTCGCCTTCAGCAACTTCCTGGCCAGCAAGGGCCTGAAGCTCGACGATTTCAAGATTGCCAACCTCAACCCGCAAGTCGGCGCCGCGGCTGTGTCTGCCGGCAAGGTCGACGCAGCAGTGTTGCTCAGCGAGGCCTATGCCCTGGAAGACAAAGGCGTGGGCAAGATCATCTGGTCGACCAAGCAAGGCAGCAACGACTGGCGGCTGGTCTCCGACCTGTGGGGCACCGAGACCTTCGTACAGCAGTACCCGGATATCACCCAATTGCTCGCCACCGCCTGGGTGAAAGCTGCGTGGTGGATTTCCCAGCCACAGAACCAGGACGCCTATTACCAACTGTCATCCCGCGCCGGCACCGCCGAGAGCGTGCTGCGTCGCGACGACCAGAACGACCCGGTGGCCTGGAAGGATCGCTGGGCGCCAAAAAGCGACCAGCAACTCAAGGCTCATTACCAGGCCCTCACCACCTACGCCCTGGCCAATCACCTGATTCGCGACACCTACGACATCGGCCCGTCACTGGCCACCGGCTTTACCAACCAGGCCCTGATCGACCTGAAACTCACCGACTACTGGCCGGCCCTGCGTGGCCAGGTCAGCACCAATCCGTAATAGGGAAATTGAGCATGAAACTGCCGCACTCCTTTGCCTTCGGCCTCAGCGTCCTGGCCCTGTCCATGAGCGTGTTTGCTGCCGACACCTACGCCCCCAAACCTGACCCGCTGCAAGGTGATGGCCGCGTCTCGGCTTTCTACACCTGGGAAAAAGCCATCCCGGCCGTTCCCGGCAAACTGCTGCGCAGCGAGCCGCTGGACAACACCCTGAGCCTGGCCAATGCCGCCAGCGCCCAACGCATCCTGTACACCTCCACCGACGGCATCGATAACAAGACACCGATCGTGGTGTCCGGCGCGTTGTTCCTGCCCAAAGGCACGCCGCCTGCCGGTGGTTGGCCAGTGGCGAGCTGGGGCCATGGCACCGTGGGCGTGGCGGATGTGTGTGCGCCGTCGTGGCAAGGTCGCTCCTACCGTGACGTGGCCTACCTCAATCGCTGGCTGGCCGAAGGCTTTGCCGTCGTCGCCACCGACTACCAGGGCCTCGGCGTACCCGGTGGCCATCCGCTGCTGAACAGCCGCATGGCCGCCTACGGGATTCTCGACGCCGCCAAGGCCGTGGTGGCCGGGGTACCCGGGCTGGCCGACAAAGTGCTGATCGTCGGCCAGTCCCAGGGCGGTGCCGGCGCCTTCGCCGCAGCCGCCTATGCCGCCACCTACGCTCCGGACCTGGGAGTGAAAGGCAGCATCGGCACCGGCGTGATCTACACCCTCGACTACGCGAAGAACCCCAGCGAGGAAGTGCGCAACAAGGTCGATCCCACCCTGGCCTACGGCTTCTACACGTTGCTCGCCGCCCAGCAATACGACCCGAGCATCAACCCCGCCGACTTCTATACCGACAAGGCCCTGCCGATTTTCGAGCAGGCCCGTACCAGTTGCCTGTTCGCCCTCGAAGGCGATGTCGAAGGCCTCGGCCTGAGCATCGCCAACACCAAGAAAGACTACAAGGGCAAGCAACTCGCGCCGTGGCTGGCGCAGGTGTCTTACCCGACGCTGAAAACCTCGAAGCCGATTTTCATCGGCACCGGCGCCGAAGACACCACGCCGGCCGCCGCGACCCAGGTCAAGCTGATGCAGGACGCCTGCAAGGCTGGCTCCATCGTCGAAGGCCACCTGTACAAAGGCCTGGGCCACAGTGCCACGGTCAATGCATCGCTCAAGGACTCGATCCCGTTTGCCCACAAAGTCATCAACGACCAGCCGATCACCCCGATCTGCGCCCCCACCGCGCAATAAGCAGGAGGCTTGCATGAGCATCGAATTCTTTACCCGCCTGCCCTTGCACGGCGAAACCCAGTTCCTGCCCGGCGACCCGCGCAACCGGGGCGACTGGCATCGCGGCGGGCCCAGCACCGGCGCGGTGTCGGGCTTCAGTGTCGGTGATCATTTCACCTACATCGACTACCTCGGGCAAATCGCCAGGGCTGCGGAGATCAACGGCTTTGGCGGCGCACTGATGGTCAACGCGCCCACCGGCGAAGAACCGTGGACCGTCTGCGCGCTGCTGGCCCGGGAAACCCGCACCCTGCAATTCGTCACCGCCTTCCAGCCTTACCACTACACCCCGTGGGTGGCGGTGCAGCAGGCGGCGACTTACCAGCGGGCCACCGGCAACCGCCTGGTGTGGAACATCATCAACGGCGGCTCGGACGTGATCCAGCGCCAGGTCGGCGACTTCAGCGACCACGATGAACGCTACGAACGCGCCACCGAATTCATGGACGTGGTCAAGGGCTATTGGCACAACGAGTCCTTCCACTACGACGGCAAGTTCTACAAGGCCGACGGTGGTGGCCTGCGCGGGCCATTGAAGAAGGCCAAGCTGCCGCTGATCTGCACCGCCGGCTCATCCATCGCCGCCCGGGAGTTTGCCGCCAAGCATGCCGACTTCTACCTGATGCGCGCCGAACACCCGGACGAAATCGCCGCCCTGATCGCCGACCTGCGCGAGCGCGCGCTGAAGTGGGGCCGCACTGACATTCGCTTCGGCCTGTCGATTGACGTGATCACCCGGGAAACCGAAGAACTGGCCCGCACCGAAGCCAAACGCTTCTTCGACGAAGGCATCGCCCGCGGCGCGGTCAAGGCCGTGGCGGCCCACGCCGGGTTGCGTACGGCGCGCAAGCTCAGCTACGAGCACGGCTTCAGCGAAAAAACCGAGACCCAGGGCTTCGATGACTTCTTCATCCACCCCAATGTATGGACCGGTTTTGGCTACATCGGTATTCCACCGGGCTGTGCGCTGGTGGGCAGCTACGAGAACGTGGTGGCGCGGATTCGCGAGTACAACAGCATCGGCATCGACCTGTTCTTCCTCGCCGGCTATCCGCACCTGGAAGAAGCCTACCGCCTCGGCGAGCACATCCTGCCGCACTTTCGCAGTGAACGCGCCGAGTTGAGTCGTCCCCAGGAGCCGGTGCTGGAACTGCGCTCCGCCAACGGCCCGGCCGGAGTCTGATGCCATGAGCCTACTGCTTAGCCGTCGGGACTTTCTCGGCTACAGCGTGACCGTCGGCGGCGGCTTGCTGCTGGCCGGTTGCGGCCCCGCTGACACGCCCAAAAACGTCACCGGCAACGATCAACCCCGCTACGGCGGGCGCCTGCGCCTGGGGATTCTCGACGGCAACCAGAGCGGCAACCTCGATGCCCACAAACCCATTGGCAGCGGCATCGTTCGCGGCTTTGCGTTGTACAGCAAGCTCTGGGAATGGGACGAGCAGATGCAGCCGCGCCTGGCTCTGGCCGAGTTCGCGGAGCCGAATGCCGACGCCAGCAGCTGGACCCTGCGCCTGCGCCCCGGCCTGGAATTCCACAACGGCAAGACCATCGACGCCGACGACCTGATCTTCTCGATCCGCCGCCTCACCGACCCGCAGCTGGCCTCGCCCTACGCGGCGCTGCTGCACTGGGTGGACCGCGACAACCTGGTCAAGCTCGACAACCGCACCGTGCGCCTGAGCTTCCGGGAGGGGCGTAGCTACATGCCGCTGGCAGAAACCTGGGTCAATTTCGGCGGCATCGTGCCGGTGGACTACCACCCGGTCACCAACCCGGTGGGCGCCGGCCCCTACAAGCTCAAAAGCTTCACCCCCGGCCAACGCTCACTGTTTACCCGCTTCGAGAACTACTACAAGGACGGCAAGCCCTACGCCGATGAGCTGGAGATCATCGACTTCAAGGATCAGGTCTCGCGCCTGGCCGCCCTGCGTTCCGGGCAAATCGACATGGCCAACGTGATGCCCACCGAGCAGTTGCCGATCCTGCAAAAGGACCTGCGCCTGAAGGTGATCACCTCGGTGACCGGTAACTGGCTGTCGTTCGACATGAACCTCGACAAGCCGCCGTTCAACGACCCACGGGTGCGCGAAGCGTTTCGCCTGATGGCCGACCGCGAAGAACTGGTGCGCCGCGCGTTGAATGGCCAGGGCCGGGTGGCCAATGACCTGTATGCGCCCAGCGACCCGACCTTCAACCACGACCTCGGGCCACGCCCCTACGACCCGCAACGGGCGGCGCAACTGCTCAAGGACGCCGGCCAGGAAAACCTCGAGGTGGAATTGATCACCACTCCGGGGCCTGGCTTGAGTTCGGCGCTGGTGCTGGCCGAGCAGGCCAAGCGCATTGGCGTGACCCTGAAGGTCAAGCAGGTGGACCTGGCGACTTTCCAGGGCCCGTTGAAAAACGACTGGACCCTGAGCACCGGCGGCAGCATCGGCGCGCCGTTCCTGGCCAGTGCGATCCATACCGACGCGCCGTTTGCGGTGTCCAACAAGACCCACTTCAACGACCCGCAATTCAGCGCGCTGTTCCTGGCCGCCATGGCCCAGCCCGACCTGGAAAAACGCAAGGCCCTGGTGCATCAGGTCCAGCAGATCCAGTACGAGCGCGGCGGGATGCTGATCTGGGGCTACGCCGACTTGCTCGACAGCGTTTCCACCCGCGTCGGCGGGGCGCAGTCGGAAGAGTCGCTGTTCAGCACCTGGCGCTTTGAAAAGCTCTGGCTCAAAGACACGGCCTGACCCACTTACACCGCATCGCCCTGTAGGAGCCGGCTTGCCGGCGATGGCGTCCGGTCGACCGGCGCAGGGCCCAAGGGCCTCATCGCCGGCAAGCCGGCTCCTACAAGGGACCGTGCGCTCTTCATTGTTTTTTATGGGGCACCTCTGCCATGCACGCTATCGCCTTGCGTTTACCTCTGCTGCTGGCCGCAAGCCTGCCAATCAAGGCGTTTGCCGCCGATACCCAACTGCAAACCGTGACCGTGCAGGCCAGTGCCAGCCAGTCCGATGATGATGCCCTGCCCACCCGCCCGCCGACGTCGGTGTACGGCGGCACGGAGACCAAGGTCCTCGACACGCCGCGTTCGGTGGTGCAGATCAACGCCGAGCAGTTGGCCAACGACTCGATCCGCAGCGCCGATGACCTGGTCAAATACGCCCCCGGCATCACCCGGGGCGGCGGCCAGAACGCCGGCATCGCCCCGCAGTTTCGCGCCCAGGGCTCCGAGGTGTTCCAGGACGGCCAGCGCGGTTACGGCGTGCGCCACCCGGCGAACTTCAACGCCTACGAAGGCGCCGACATCGTCGCCGGGCCGTCGTCGGTCACCTACGGTTCGGTGTCCGGCAGCGGCGGCTATGTGAACTACCTGAGCAAGAAACCCGACTTCAATGAGTTCAAGACCAAGCTCAGCGGTGAACTGGGCTCGTGGATACCGGACGGCACGTCCCGCAGTTCCAACAAATTCAGCATCGACAATACCGGGCCACTGAACGACAACCTGGCCTACCGCCTGAGCATCACCAAGCAGCGCCAGCAGGACTTCTACGACAACGTCGACAACAATTTCGACGCGTTCTACGGCGCCCTCGCCTGGCGCAACGACAACGTGCGGGTGGACTGGAACGCCAGCTACGACAACTACTACGACTACAACATCACCCACGGCTGGAACCGCGCCACCCAGGACCTGGTGGACAACGGCAAATACTACGCCGGGCGCGCCACGCCGATTATCCAGAACGGCAACACCCTGTGGTCGCCGGTGCTGGCCTCTGGCGCCGCCGATGCGCCAACCCTCGGCTGGGTCAAGCGCCAGCGCAATGCCCAGGGCCAATACAGCGTGGTGGACGGCAGCTTCCAGACCGCCTCGCCCAACACCCAGAGCAACCCCGGCAGCCTGCGGGGCTGGGTGTATGACCCGACGCTGGCGGGCAACGGCGAACGCTCGCTGTCCTCGCAAACCGGGCAACGCAAGGAAGACGAAAGCAGCTCCCGGCGCTTTACCACGCAACTGCGCGTCGAGGCCGACTTGTCGCCCACCATCACGCTGGCCAACAGCACGTTCTACGAACGCTCCAAGGACATCACCGATGCCGTGGGTTCGTTCCAGGTGCAGTCCAAAGACAACATCTTCGACAACCGCTTCGAATTCCGCTCGCGCAATGAAACCCGCCTGGGCGGCTGGACCCTGCGGGATGACAGCAACACCGGCCTGATCTATCGCCGCGAATTCAACCAATCGATTGCGGCCAATAACAGCTTCGGCTCCACCATCAACGCCTATGACCTGACCCAGAACCCTTCGGGCAAGAACCCCGGCGACCTGCTGGGCCTTACCGGTGCCAACCCCGCCGGCGGCAATGGCGCATGGATCGGCCAGCCCGGCGTGCCGCAGTATTCCAACTACTACGGCTGGCTGAACCTGCCGCCGATGTACCCGGCCGGGCACGGGCTCTACGCCGAGTCTGTAGCGCCCTACACCGCCGAAAGCACCTGGACCACCAAGACCCTGTTCAGCCAGCACAACCTCAAGTACGGCGACTACTTCGGCCTGAACATCGGTGCCAGCCGCAGCTGGATCGAGGCCGAGATCGACAACCCGTTCGTGCTCGCCGGCGGCAACCCGCGCAAGGACAGCGACAACTACCGGCTGTTCGCGTTCCAGGTCAGCCCCTACGTCAAGCCCACGGAAAACACCACGCTGTATTACACCTTCGATCGCTCGCTGGCGGTCAACACCGGGTTCTTCTCCAACGGCCTGGGCTGGGGCAGCGGCAGTGGCGCCAACCAGCTCAACCCGTTGGCGTTCCAAAGCCTGAGCGTGTTGCACGAAGTGGGCGTGAAGGTCGAAGCGGTGCCCAACCAATTGTTCATGACCCTGGCCGCGTTCAAGCAGGCTCGGGACCAGGCGCCAGACAGCAACAACAGCATCGCGCGGCTGGTGATCAAGGGCGTGGAAGCCACCGTGCGCTATCAGCCGGATGACCACCTGCGCAGCGGCCTGAACCTGTCCAAGCTCAATGCCTACAACGAATTCACCTCCCAGGCGGGATTTGCATCCGCCGGGTTCGTGCCCGACAACGGCACGGTGTTCGGCGATAACAACAGCCTCAACCAGCGACCTTCCGGACGTTTCGACGCGGTGCAGATTCCCGAATACACCGCCAGTGGCTACGTCGACTACCGGTTCGACTCGGGCTTTGGCGCCGAGCTGTCCGGCTGGTGGACCAGCAACTGGTACCTGAACCTGAGCAAGACCGTAAAGATCCCCAACGAATACAACCTCGACCTTGCCGTGTACTACCGCCAGCCGCAGTGGAGCACCACCTTGCGCGTGCTGAACCTGACCAACGAACTGAACTTCGTCAGCGGCCTGGCCGGCTCCACCAACACCTTCCTGCAACCGATGCCGGGCCGCACCTTGCTGGCCCAGGTCGACTACCAGTTCTAACCCTCAAAGGAGCCCCAGCATGTCCATTGAATTTGTCGGCATGATCTTCCCCCGCCAATGGTCCGAGACCCGTGGCGTGCGCAGCCCGGATTTCGACCTCGACTTTATCCGCCACCACGCCCGCGCCCATGAACACGCAGGCTTTGACCGGGTACTGATCGCCAGCGGGCCCGGCAGCGCCGACAGCCTGCAAATCGCCGCCTACGCGGCGGCGCACACCGAGCGCCTGGGCTTTATGATCGCCCACCGCCCGGGGCTCACTGCGCCGACGGTCGCAGCCCGCGCGTTTGCCACGCTGGACCACACCACCGGCGGCGGGCGCATTCGCCTGCATGCCATCACCGGCATCACCGCCGAACCCCAGGAAGGCGACTTCCTGCTGGACAAGACCGAGCGCTACCAACGCACCGACGAATACCTGGAGATCGTGCGGCGCACCTGGGCCGCCGAGGAGCCTTTCGACTTCGAGGGCAAGTACTTCAACATCAAGGGCGCGTTTTCCCCGGTCAAGCCGCTGCAACAGCCGCATATCCCGATTTCGTTTGGCGGCTCGTCGGACATTGCCTACCAGATTGCGGTCAAGCATGCGGACCTGTATGCGCTGTGGGGCGAACCGTTGAGCGGTGTGGCGGAGCAGATTGCCAAGCTCAAGGCGGCGGCCAGTGCGGCGGGTGTACAGGCGCCAAGGGTGAGTTTGTCGGTGCGCCTTATCTTGGGCGCGACCGAGGAACTGGCGTGGCAGCGGGCCGAGCAGATTCTGGAGCAGATCAAGGCCAACCCGCAGTTCGCGGCGGGCAGCCCGTGGCAGAAGCGGATCAAGGGAACGGGATCGGAACGGTTGCTGGCAGCGGCGGCTTTAGGCGATCGGCATGACCGCGCGTTGTGGATGCCGACGGCGACGGCCGTTGGGGCGTATGGCGACACCACGGCATTGGTGGGCACACCGGAGACCGTGGCCCAGGCGCTGCTGGATTATGTGGATCTGGGGGTCACGACGTTTTTGAACCGGGGGTACGACCCGCTGTATGACACCGTGGATTATGGGCGGTGGATCATCCCGGCGGTGCGCGAAGAGGCTCGGCGCCGCAAGGCCGCGTAAAGGCGGCCTCCGCTATCGCCGGCAAGCCGGCTCCTACAGGTGTGCGCCTTTTACCGTAGGCGCCGGCTTGCCGGCGATCACTGCGCAGCAGTGCCAATCAGCCCAGCGATGGCGAATGCTCAAGCAACGTCTGCGTATACGCCGCCTGCGGCTGATCCAGCACGCTATCCACCGCGCCCTGCTCCACCACCCGCCCGACCTTCAGCACCAACACCCGGTCGGCAATCGCCCGCACCACGCCCAGGTCATGGGTGACGAACAGCAACGTCAACCCGTCCCGCTGCAACTGGCGCAGCAAATCCAGAATCGACGCCTGCACCGAGACGTCCAGCGCCGAGGTGATTTCATCGCAGATCAGCAGCTTCGGTTCGCACAGCAATGCCCGGGCAATTGCCACGCGCTGGCGCTCACCGCCGGACAGGCTATGGGGATACAACTCGCCCACCGAAGCCGGCAGCGACACCCGCTTGAGCACCGCCTCCACCCGCTCACGCGCGGCACTGCCTTTAACCGCAAAGAAGTGCTCCAGCGGTGCGCTCAAGGTCTGGTACACCGTCTGCCGGGGATTCAATGCCCGGTACGGGTTCTGGAAGATGTACTGAATCTGGTGCCGCAAGCCCGCCTCGCGCTGCCGTGCCTGTAACGGCAGCGGTTGCCCCGCGTAACGCAGCTCGCCTTCGGCATTCTCCCCCAACCCGGCAACGGCCCGCGCCAGGCTGGTCTTGCCGGAACCGGACTCGCCCACCAGCGCCAGGCACTCCCCCGGCAGCAATCGCAGGGACACGTCAAACAGCACCTGGCGGTCGTACGCCACGTTCAACCCGCTGATTTCCAGCAAGGCCTTGTCGGTGCGCGCGTCCACCGCAGCAATCGGCGCCAGGGCGATGCGCTGCAGCGGCTGATCATGGGGTGCAAGACACGCCACTTCATGCCCTGGCGACAGCGGCTGCAATAGCGGTTCCTGCTGCGAACACCCTGCCCGAAAACGCTCGCACCGCGGCCCGAAGCCACAGCCTTGAGGCCGCTGCCCAGGCGCCGGGGCATGCCCGCCAATCGCCCGTAATTCACGGCGCCCGGCCACATCGGGAATCGCCGCCAACAAGCCCCGGGTGTAGGGATGGGATGGCCGACTGAACAAGGCGTCCCGAGTAGCCGTTTCAACAATCCGCCCGGCGTACATCACCATCACCCGGTCCACCAGGTCCTTGATCACCGCCAGGTCATGGGACACATACACCGCCGCCACGCCCTGGCTTTTGCACAAGCGGCGCAAGGTGGCGAGGATATGCGCCTGGGTGGTGACGTCCAGGGCGGTGGTCGGTTCGTCCAGCACGATCAGCCGCGGTTGCAGGACAAACGCCAGGGCCAGCATCACTCGCTGTTGCTGGCCGCCGGACAGTTGATGAGGGAAACGGCGCAAGAACTGCGGGTCATCCGGCAAGCCGACATCACGCAAGGTTTCAATGATGCGCTGTCGCTGCGCCGCCTTGTCCAGGCGCAGTTGATGCACCGCCAGGGTTTCATCCAACAGGCTGCCAATGCGCAACGCCGGGTTGAGCGCCGTGGCCGGGTCCTGGGCGACATAACCGATCAGGCTGCCACGGGCACGGCGCAACGCTTCACCTTCCAGGCCCAATAACGCCTGGCCCGCGACATGCACCTGGCCACCGACAATCCGTGCGCCGCGTCGGGCATGGGCCAGCAGCGCGGTAGCCAAGGTGGTCTTGCCGGACCCCGACTCACCCACCAGCCCGAGGATTTCCCCGGCTTCCAGGCTGAAAGACACGCCGGACAACACGTCCACCTGCCCCGCCAATTCAACCCGCAAGCCACTGACCTGCAGCACCGTCGTCGTCATCTGCGCGATTGCATTCATGGCTGTTTTTCTCCCAGGCGTGCGCTGCTGCGGCCGATGCCTTCAGCGAGGATATTGGTGCCATAGGCAAACACGCCGATCAGCACGGCGGGGGCCAACACCGCCCAGGGCTGCACCAGCAACCCGGCCTGGTTTTCATTGATCATCAAGCCCCAGTCCGCCGTCGGCGGCGCCACGCCATAACCGAGGAAGCTCAGGCCCGAGAGCATGCCCACCCCCCAGGTCAGCATGTTGCCAAAGTGCACCAGCAACGGCGTAAGGATGTTCGGCAGGATCTCCTTGAACAGGATCCGCCGCCGCGAGTAGCCCATCATCTGCGCGGCCTCGACAAACTCCTGCCCCGCCACTGCCACCGCGCTGGCCCGCGCCAGGCGGATCACCCCCGGGATAAACGCAATCGACACCGTGAGCACGATCAACCACGGCGCGCGGCCGAGCATCGAGACAATCAACAACACCAGGATCAGGTCGGGAAACGCCAGGGACACGTCCGCCAGCCAGGTGATCAACTGGTCCAGGCGCCGCCGCGACAGCCCCGCGAGCAAGCCGAGGGTGCTGCCGACGGCCAGGGCAATGCTCGCCGCCGCCACGGACATCCACAGCACCGAGAGGCCGCCGCTGAGCAGCCGCGACAACACGTCATGCCCCAGGAAGTCATACCCGAGCAGCGCCCACCCCGTGGGCGCGCCGTACACCGGCCCGACCATGTCCGTCGAGCCATGGGGCGCCAGCAACGGACCGAACAGCGCCACGGCAATGACCAGCAAGGTGATCAGCGCGCCCTTGCGGGTTTGCGGTTCGGCCAGCCAGCGGGAAATTCGCGTCTTGCTCATGCATCACCTCGGGAGCGCCGCCACCACGGGGTGATGCCCCGGCGGTTGCGCGAAATCAGGGTCACGCGACGGGCCGTGCGCAGCTTGGGCGTGAGCAGCACCGTCAACAGGTCGGCCAACAGGTTGATCAGCACCACCGCCAGGGTGATCACCAGCACGATGGCCTGGATCATCGGCAAGTCGCGCATCTGGATCGCCGCGTTAAGCGCGGTGCCGATGCCGGGGTAACTGAAGATCACTTCGGCCAGCACTGCGCCGCCGATCAGCGTGCGCAAGGTCAGCGCCACGCCCTGGATCGCCGGGACCAGCGCGTTGGGCAAGGTATGCCGCCACACGATCCGCCAATGGGGAATGCCCCGCAGCCGTGCGGCGATCACGTAGTCGGACTCCAGCGCGTCGATCATCGCGGCGCGCACCATGCGCGTGAGGTACGGCAGCGCTGACAGGCTCAGGGCCACAACCGGCAGCGCCAGGAACGGCAACTGGCGCCATAGCGACTGATCCGGGTCGAGGATCGACACCGCCGGCAACCAGTCCATATGCGGCATGGAAAACAGCAGCACCAGGCCGATGGCCAACAGAAAGCCCGGCGTGGCCTTGAGGAAAATCAGCAACGACAGGCTCCAGCGGTCGAGGTGGCTGTCGCGGCGCAGCGCCAGGTACACACCGAGGCCCAGCGCCGCCGGCACCACCACGGCGATCACCCCGGCGAGCAACGCCAGGGTGTAGCCGAAACGCCCCCACAGGATGCTGCCGACCGGCGCGTTGGAATCCAGTGACACCCCGAGGTCGCCACTCAGGGCCGAGCCGAGCCAGCGCAGATATTGCCGCAGGATCGGTTGGTCCAGCCCCAGTTGATGTTGCAGGGTGAGGATGCTTTCCAGTGGCGCGTCGGGGCCGAGGATCACCCGGGCCGGGTCCGATGGCAGCGCCTGGGTGGCGATAAACACCACCAGGCTGATCACCCACGCGGTGAGCAGGCCGTAGCCCAGGCGGCCGATAAACCACGATAACCAGGCCGGCGTTCGCAGGGGTTTAGACATGGTTCAACCACAGCTCGTCAAAGCGCCAGGAGGCGAAGGTGGTCTGTTCCGGCGCAAGGCCGCCGACCCGTACCGAGGCGGCGTCCAGCACATCGTTGAAACCCCAGATCAGCAGGCCGCCGCGTTCGTGTTGAATCTGCTGGGCCTCGTGCACCAGGCCTTTGCGCAATTGCACATCCGGCTGGGCCAGGGCCTGGCGATACAGCGCATCGAAACGCTGGTCATGGAAGTTGCTGCGGTTGTAGATCGCCAAGGGCGCGTCGTTGTGCAACGCCGATGCGAGGAAGCCACGGGCCGGGGTCGAACCCGGTGAGAGTTGCCACTGCTCGCGCTGCGGGCCGTTGAATACCGCGCCGTCGACCTGGGTCACGCGAACCTCCACGCCAGCCTTCTTCGCCTGTTGCGCAAACACCAAAGCGGCATTCACGCCGGCGCCTGACGGGGTCGTCAGCTCCACCCGCAGATCGGTCTGCCCGGCCTGGCGCAGCAGCGAGCGCGCTTGCTCAAGGTCATGGGGGCGCTGCGCAATGTCGTGGTTGTAGGTGGGGTCGTGGGGCGAATACAGGTCATTGGCGATGCGCCCGAAACCGTTGAGGCCCCGGTCCACCAACTCTTGCCGATCAGCCAGCAAGCGAAACGCCTGGCGCACCCGTACGTCGTCAAACGGCGGCTTGGCCAGGTTCAGGTTGAAGCCGGTAAACGAGGTGCTGGGCGACACGCACAGCGACAGGCGCGAGTCGGCCTTGAGCAGCGCGCTGTGCTCGGCCTGCACGCCGCTGGCGACATCGATCTGCCCGGCACGCAATGCGGCCACCCGCGAGACCTGGTCCTTGAATTCGATGATTTCCAGTTCGTCGGCATAAGGCTGGCCGGGTTTGTAGTAATTCTCGAACCGGCTGTAGAGCGAGCGCTGGCCGGGCACGAAGCGCTTGAGTTTGTAGGGGCCGGCGCCCACCGGATTGGTGATTGGGTCGTAGTCGGTGGGCACGATGCCACCGAAGCTGATCAGGGTTTCATCCAGCGGGAAAAAGCTCTGGCCCTCCTTGAAACGGATTTCGATGGTGCGCTCATCCAGCTTGCGCAGCGCATTGCGGTCGATGGCGCCCACCAGTCCGGCAAACGGCGAGGCAAGTTTCGGATCGGTGAGGCGCAGCAGCGAGAACAGCATGTCGTCGGCGCCGATGGTCTTGCCGTGGTGGAACTCCAGGCCCGGCTTGATGCGGATGGTCCAGGCGCTGGCATCGGCGTTCGGCTCGGCGAACTCGGCCAGGGCCAGGCGGGTACTGACGTCGGTGTTCCATTCCCAGAACTTGCTGTACAGCGCCCAGCCGCGAATGATCCCGCCGCCCACCGGTTTGTGGGCATCGAGGTTGCCGGACTGGTCGCCGTCGATAATGCCGATGCGCAGGCGTCCGCCGGTGGTCGGTGTGGTCGACAACACCGCAGTCGGCGCCGCCCCGCTGTCACAACCACCCAGCAGCAAGCCGCCGCCGATGGCCAGGCTGTTGCCGAGAAACACTCGGCGGGAAAATCCTTCGCTCATCAGCTACGCCTCTTGCTGCTGCACGGCGTTCAGACGCGGCACATCAAAACCATGGTCCAGGTCGAGCAACGGGAACAGCAGGTCTGCCACCCGGTGCGCCTCATCGATCAGCGGGAAACCCGACAGGATGAACGCCGAGGTGCCCTGGGCTTCGTACTCACGGATACGCTCGGCCACCTGTTCGGCGCTGCCCACCAGGTAAGTGCCGGCGGCGGGGCCGAGGATGTTGAAGCCGAACAGGCTCGGGCCGAGCCACACGTTGGGGTAGATCTCCAGCTCGCGAGCCGTGGGCAGGCGGCCGGCGCGAATGGTCTCGACGTTGCGCTGGGTTTGCGGGTCGTCGCTGTGGTAATCCTCGAAGCTCACCCCGGGTGGCAACTGGCGCTCGATGGCATTGCGCGCAGTTTGCAGCGAGGTGCGTTGCAGCAGTTTCTCGGCGTGGGCCCAGGCTTCTTCTTCGGTCTCGCGTACGATGATTTGCAGGCGGGTACCGAAGGTCAGCTCACGGCCGATCTTCGCGGCTTCGGCGGCGACCTTGCGGAACTTGTCCCCCAGCTTTGGCGGCGTATTGGCGAAGCTCAGGTACACGTCCAGCAATTGCACCGAGTGTTCCACCCCTGGCCCCGAGGTGCCGGCGCCCCACAGCGGGATGCCCGGTTTCTGGTACGGCGGATGCCAGCCGCCCAGCGGATGCTTGGCCGCTCCCGGCGCACGCGGTGCGAGCTTGATGTATTGGCCTTCATAACCCCGAGTATCGCCGGCATAGAAGCCCTGGAAGGCGCGCCAGTATTCGAGGCTGAAGGCGTAGCGCTCATCGTGGGGGTAATGCACGCCGAGGGTCGCCAGGCCCGCATCATTGCCATTGACCACGTTGAACAGCAGGCGGCCATTGGAGAATTGGTCGAAGGTCAGGGCCCACTTGGCCAGGACTGCCGGTGACAGCTCGCCCGGGTGTTGCGCCACCAGGAAACGCAGGCGCTGGGTGGCGTCGATCAGCGAGGCGGCCACCGCCAGGCTTTCGTTGGGGCTGGAGCCCAGCAGCGAGCCGTAGAAACCCAGGCGATCACTGGCGACCGCGAGTTGCTTGAGATGCTGGAAGTCGGTCTTCCAGCGCCCTTCGGGCTCCCATGGATAAGGGCCGTCGGGGGTGGTGAGGTACCAGAGAATTTTTACCGCCATGGGGCAACATCCTTGAATGGAACCGCCCCTTGTAGGAGCCGGCTTACCGGCGATAACGGTGGCACATCCAACAGGAATGTCGCCTGATGCACCGCTATCGCCGGCAAGCCGGCTCATACAGGGGTCGTGGTGGTTTCAGTCACCGTGATAAGGGTGTGTTCAGTTTTTGCGGTCGATGGCGGGGACCAGGCCCAGCGCCGTGGCTTGCTCAAACAACCCACTCATCTTCCACTGCTGGGTCAACACCCCCGGCCCGTATGCCCGCGAACCGCCCAGGGCATCCGCCAGCAATTGCAGTTGCGCGCCCTCCTCCAGCAACAGGATGAACTCAGCCGTGGCCCGCAACCCCTGCTTGCCCCACACCGTGGAGCCGCCGTTGGCTTCGAGGATCGCCAGGTTGAAGGGGTTTTCCGCGATCTTGTCGAGGATGAAATCCACTTCCTGCTGGCGACGGTCGATGTACACCGGCAGTTCCCGCGCCAACTGGTAACGCTGCACCGGCACGTAATGGAACGGCAGCGTGCGGTGGGTCTGGGCCCAGGCCCCAAGGTACGGCGAGTGCACGTGGGACACGGTGGTCACGTCTGCATGCTGCTGGAACAGCTTGGTGTAGCGCCCCAGGCCGCCCTTGCCCTTGCCGACAATCACGTTGCCGGCAAAGTCGGTGACGGTGGCCTGCAGCGGCTTGCGGTAGTTCCACGGGCCGCCGTAGTTGACCGACACCAGCAGTTCCTGGCCCGGCACGCGCTCAATAAAGCCCACGGTGCCGTTGGCGGTGATGGTGTTGGTTTCGCGGAAGACCGTGAAGGCTTCTTCGGCTTCCAGCAGGACCTTGTCGATAAAGGCCTGCAGTTCCTGGGTGATCGGTTGGGCGTGGACAATGGCAGTCATGGCAGTTTCTCCGGGTTCAGGCGCGGCGCTTGGCCAACAGTTCATGGGCAGCTTGCAGAGGGCGCGGGTCGACCCAGTCGGCGATCGCAAAATCGCGCTCCAGGAAGCCGTGCAGGTACAGGAAGTCTTTCTGGATGCCGAGGAAATCCAGGCGCTGGGCCGACAGGTCCGGCGCCAGGGTGGTATGGAAATCACCGCGATAGGCCTCGGCCACACCGGCACTGCCGGCGCGAGTTTCTTCTTCGAGAATCGCGTTCAGGCCGTCGCGATTGTTCGCGGCCCAGTCAGCCGCGTTCAGGGTTTGTGCGAGGAAACGCACCACCAGGTCAAAGTGGTTGTCCAGCAGGCTCTGGTGGACAGTGATCGGGCGCGGCGTGCCGTTGTTGATGCGGTAGCGCGGCTCGGCGATCAGGTCCAGGTCGATGCCCACCACCAGGCCCAGACGGCGCGCGGCGTCGGCGGCCGAAGCGCCCTTGACGTACACCGCGTCCACTTCGCCGCGCGCCAGGTAATCGAGGCCCGACCACAGGCGTTGCAAACCTTCCTGTGGGTTGGGCGCCTGCTCCTGATCGTGCAGCGCGACCTCCACCAGTTGCACGTCATCAAAGCCCAGGCCGGCCAGGCTCAACGCGCCTTTGTAACCGTGCAGGCTCATGGCCCGGGCGATGCTCCCCGGACGGCTATCACCCCAGGCCGGCAAGGCCAGGCGCTTGCCTTTCAAATGCTCGGGACGCGTGATGCCGGAGTCCGGGCGGACCAGGATGGTTTGCCATTCCTCGATCCAGGTCAGGCCGATCAAACGGCTCGGCGCGCCGGCGGCACGGGCAGCCAATGCCGGCACATTACCGCCTTCGCGAAACAGCCCCGGCAGCTCGTGATCGTAGTGGTGATGGCCCAGTTGACGGGCCTCCTGCAAGGTCGAGACCGGCAGGCCGTCGGCGGCGAATTCGTCGCCCAGCCAACCGAGTTTGTAGGCGATGCCGGAGGCGGTCGGTACCGGGCAGCGGGTAAACCAGATCTGCTCAAGCGCAGGCTTGGGCAGGATCGCGGAAAGGGTCATGGGCAGCTCCATTGAATTGGGCAAGGCAGTCCATGGGGGCATTGCAGAGGCCGTGCCAATTGGCCAAAGCCCCGGTTTGCAGGGCTTTTACGCAAAGAGTCGAAGTACTGTTGCTGGCCTGTCAGCAGCGCTGCTGCTGGCCCAGCAGTCACCCGTTCGCCACTGCTGCCCCAGCAACACTCCGTTATCGCAGGCCCCGCCAGGGGTGGTTTTCGGCATTGGCGCAGAACTTGCTCAAGGCACCTTCAATGCCCGACATCCAGCGCAATCCCCTGTAGGAACTGGCTTGCCAGCGATGGTGGTTAACGATGACGTGTACTGACGGGTTTACGCGGCGCACTTGAGTCCATCGCTGGCAAGCCGGCTCCTGCAGAGGGGCTTAAACACACGGGCCAAATCAGGGGAAGAAACTATGAGTACGTTCGAACAGGTACCGGTACGCCAACTGCACAGCGAGGCCGAAGCCATTGCCGCAGCCAAGGAGATCGCCGTGGAGATCGCCGCGATTGCCGCCGACAGCAGCCAGAACGGCCAGTTGCCGTGGCGCCAGGCGCAACTGCTGTCCCAAAGCGGCCTGACCGCCATCGGTGTGCCCAAGGCATTCGGCGGGCTGGGGGCCTCGGTGCAAACCATCGTCGAAACCGTGCGCCTGGTCTCGGTGGCCGATGGTGGTGTGGGCCAGTTGCTGCAGATTCACAACGTGATGCTGCGGGGCATCTTCAACGGCTATCCGGATGCGGTGCGTGATCGCCTGGTGGCCGATGTGCTGGCCGGCAAGCGCTTTGGCAACGCCCTGGCGGAAGTCGGCGGCAAGAACAAGTTCGCCCTCAAGACCCGCGTCGAGCGGCGTGCAGATGGCAAGCTGGTACTCAATGGCAGCAAGTTCTACTCCACCGGTTCCTACCTTGCCGAATGGATCTCCCTGACCGCGGCCTCGGATGACGGCGGCGCCGGCGTGCTGCTCAACCGCAACGCACCGGGCCTGACCCTGGTGGATGACTGGGAAGCCTTCGGCCAGAAAAACTCGGTCAGCGGCACGGTGAATTTCGACAATATCGAGCTGGATGAAGACTTCGTTTCGAAGCGCAAGGGCCCGATGAAACGCACCGGCCTGACCTTCCCGCAGATCCTGCATGCGGCGATCGATACCGGGATTGCCTCGGGCGCGCTGACCGCGGCGGTGGAGTACCTCAAGCACAACGCCCGGCCCTGGGTGGAAAGCGGCGTGGACCACGCCAATGAAGAGCCGCACATCATCAAGCAGATCGGCGAATACGCGGTGGCCCTGCGTGCAGCCGAGTCGCTGTTGCGGGATGCGGCGCGGGTGTTCGACGCACATGAGCTGGACCCGGAGAACAAGGAACTGCAGGACGAATTGATCCTGTCGGTGGCCACGGCACGGGCGCATTCGGACAGTGCTTCGTTGAAGATCTCCAGCGATATTTTCTCGTTGCTGGGGGCCAGTTCGTCGCTGAGCAAATGGAACCTCGACCGGTTCTGGCGCAACGCCCGGGTGCATACCACCCACGACCCGATTCGCTGGCGCTTGCACCATGTGGGCAACTACTACCTGAACGGGATTGATCCGGGGGAGTACACGGCGATCCTCAATGCCAAGGAAACCCAGGGCGCTACCACTCGCTAGACCAGCCCAACACATCCCTGTGGCGAGTGAGCTTGGTCCCGCTGGACTGCGCAGCAGGCCCTGTTTTTGGGGTCGCTTCGCAACCCGGCGGGAGCAAGCACCCTCGCCACAATCTGGGAAGGATCAATAAACCCAATGAGCTTTTCATGATCGAAAAACACCCCCTTCTGCGCAGCCTGGCGATCTACCGTGAAATGCCCTGGCGCTTCGCTCTGGTCGCCGGGCTGTTCGTGGCCATCAACCTCGGCCTGGTCTGGCAACAATGGCTGATAGGCCATGCGGTCAACGATGTCAGCGCCGGTCGCGCAGTGATCCGCCACGCCGACGGCAGCCTCGATGCCAGCCTTGGCTGGCACTGGCTGTGGCTGATGCTCGCCGTGGCTCTGGGCCGTGGCGCGCTGCAATACGCCGCCAGCGTCATGTCCCTGGTGCTCAGCCAGGAACTGCTGACGCGCCTGCGCGAACGCATCCTCGCCCAGGTGCAAAGCCTGCACCTGGGTTATCACTGGCAGCACGGCATGGGCGAGATGATCACCCGCACCACCCGCGATGCCGACAAGGTGCGTGACGCGCTGATCACCTTCTGGCGCCAGGTGGTGGAAACCCCGCTGGTGGTGTTGGCCACCGTGGGCCTGTTGAGCTGGTACAACCCGTGGCTGGGCTTGGTACCGCTGCTGCTGACCGTCACCGGATTGTGGATTTTCGTGCTGCAAACCGAACGCCTGGTTGAACTCGACCGCAGCGTCGGCGCGGCCTACGACCGCGTCAACCAGGACCTCAGTGAAGGCATCGGCGGGGTGCGTGTGATCAAATCCTTTGCCCTTGAGCAGAGCCGTATCCAGGGTTTTTCGGAACAGGTTGCAGTGTTCGCAGGCTTGGCCCGCCAGGCGCTGGCCTATTCCAGTTCACGCATTCCGCTGCCCCAGGCCGTGGTCGCCCTCGGCCATGTGTGGATCCTGGTCTACGGCGCCCACCTGGTGGCGGCCGGTCAGTTGGGCATCGGTGAACTGGTGACCTCGCTGCTGATCGCCACCACCCTGGTATTTCGCATCGAAGGCATTGGCCGGGTGATGCAAACCTTCGCCGATGCCCGGGCCAGTGCCGAACGTATCTGGCAACTGCTGGACGCCCCCGCAGCGATACGCAGCGGCAGCGCCACCCTGCCCGCTTCGCCCCTGGGGTTGCGCCTGGAGCACGTCAGTGTCAGCGCTCCCGGCGGTGGGCGGGACATTCTGCATGACTGCTCGCTGGCCCTGGTGCCCGGCGAAATTGTCGCGTTGGTGGGCGCCACCGGCACCGGGAAAAGCCTGCTGGCCAGCCTGTTGCCACGCCTCACTGATGTGAGCACCGGGCGCGTGCTGCTGGGCTATGACGGCGCTGGCTGGCAAGACATTCGCGAACTTGACCTCGGTGCGTTGCGCCAACGGGTGCACGTGGTGCCGCAAGAGAGCTTCCTGTTCGCCGGCAGCCTCGCCGCCAACCTGCGCCTGAACGCTCCCGACGCCACTGATGAGCAATTGCTTGAAGCCCTGCGCCTCGCCGCAGCGGACGACATCTTGCTGCGCCTGCCCCACGGCCTGGCCACGCCGCTGGGTGATCGTGGCGTGACCCTGTCCGGCGGCCAGCGCCAGCGCCTGTGCCTGGCGCGGGCGCTGCTGGGCCAACCGGACATCCTGTGCCTGGACGACGCCACCAGCGCCCTCGACGCCATCAGCGAACGGCACGTACTGAACAACCTGCGAGAACTGCGCGGTACCACCGTGCTGGTGATCTCCAGCAAGTTGTCGACCATCCTCCTGGCCGACCGGGTGCTGATGCTCGCGGACGGCAAAATCGCCGCCACAGGCACCCACGCCGAACTGCAACACACCCACCCGCACTACCGCGACCTGCTGGGGATCGACCATGGCTAATCCAATCGCCGGCAAAGCCTTGAGCGATATCGAAATTGAAGAAATGCTCGCGAAAAAGGCCCTCGACCGCAGCATGTTCAAACGCTTGCTGCCACTGCTCAGGCCAATCCGCCGCTCGATTTTCGCGGTGATCGGCATTGAGCTGTTGCTGGTGTTCACGGTGTTTTTGCGCCCCTGGTTCGTGCGTGAACTGCTGGACCGTGGCTTGATTCAGCAGGCCGACCACTGGCTGCTGGACGAGCGCCTGGTGCTATGGCTGGGCGCGGGGCTGGCCGCCAGTTGGCTAGTGCGATTCCTGCTGGCCGGGGTCTCGCAGTTTGTTGCCGGTGGCGCGGCGATCCGCGTCCTGAACGCCCTGCGGGTGCAGGTGTTTGCGCATGTCCAGGGCTTGAGCGTCAGCTACTTCGACCAGACCCGTGCCGGGCGGATCATTTCCCGGGTTGACCGCGACGTGGACGCCCTCGAACCCTTGGTGATCCAGGGCCCGCCTGAACTGCTCGGTGCCTTGCTGCGCTGTGGCCTGGCATCGGTGATGTTGTGGCGTATCGACCCGCGTTTCTTCCTCAGCCTGGTGGCCACCGTACCGTTGCTGGTGCTGGCGACCTGGAGTTTCAAGCGGATCTCCCAGCGCAACTGGGCGCGGGTTGCGGAAAACCGCAGCCGTTTTACCGCACACCTGGTGGAAAGCGTCAGCGGCGCGCGGATGCTGCAGCAGTGCGCCCAGGAGACGCCGAACCTGCGGCGTTATCGCGGGCTGTTGGATGACTTCAACCATGCACTGATTCGCGGCAGCTTGCGCTCGGGGTGGTTTGCGCCCTTTACGGCGCTGCTGAGTTCGGCGGGAATCGCCTTGTTATTGCTGGTGGGCGGCTATGGGCTGGCGGCCGGTGAAGTGTCGGTCGGGCAAGTGGCCGAAAGTCTGTTTTACGTGTTCCTGTTCTTGGGGCCGTTGCAGGAGCTGTCGGACCTGTTTGAACGCTACGCCACCGGATCGGCGTCGGCGCAGCGGATTTTCCTGTTGCTCGATACCCAGGCGCAGATTACCGACAGCGCTACACCGCGCCATTTGGGCCGAGCGCGGGGTGAGGTGCGGTTCGAGCAGGTGGGTTTCAGTTATGTGCCAAGTGCGCAGGCGCCGGTGATCAATGGGCTGGATTTGCATATTCCTGCGGGTGAGTTGTTGGCGATTGTCGGGCCTTCGGGGCATGGGAAAAGCACGCTGGTGCAGTTGCTCACGCGGTTTTATGAGGTGCAGTCGGGCGTGGTGCGGCTGGACGGGATTGATGTGCGGGAGCTGGCCCAGCATGCGTTGCGGCGCAATGTCGGGGTGGTGTTGCAGGACAATGTGTTGTTCAACGGGAGCATTCTCGACAACTTGCGGTTGGCGGCGCCGTTGGCGGATGACGCGACCCTGGTCGCGGCGGCCCGAGAGCTGGGCGCCGATGAGGTATTGGAGCGGTTGCCGCATCAGTATCACACCGAGGTTGGGCCTTTGGGAGCGCATTTGAGTCATGGGCAGCGGCAGCTCGTTTGCCTGGTGCGGGCGTATCTGGCGGACCCGGCGGTGCTGGTGCTGGATGAGGCGACTTCGGCGGTGGACATTCACACAGAGCGGCGGATTCAACGGGCGTTGCGCAGGCTGTGTCTGGGGCGTACGGCGATCATCATTGCCCATCGGCTGGCGACGATCCGGGATGCGGACCGGATTGCTGTGGTTCGGCATGGGCAAGTCGTTGAGCTTGGGGCGCATGATGCGTTGATTGATCGTGGGGGGGCTTATGCGGCGTTGTATCAGACGTATTTGCAGAGTGCTCGGGTGGGGGATTTGGTTGTCGGGTGATTGGGGGTATATCCGTTTTTTGGGTGATGTTTGAGATTGGTTCCGCTCTTACAGCG
>NZ_JACAOX010000004.1:346801-363208 GCF_013386015.1 Pseudomonas sp. B6001 | reverse complement strand
AAAGCAGGCACGGTCCAAATGTAGGAGTGAGGGAACGCCGAGCCACAGCGAGGCGCCGACAGGCGGGGCAGAGCGCTTTGGTTACTTTGCCGCTTTTTATACGGACCGCAACAACGGATATGTACACAAAGTGCTTCACCTACAGCACCCACTGCTGACCCAGTGTTGCTACAGACGCACCCCCACCCCCAAAAAACCCACAACCCCCTGCCCCCGTTGGCCCAAGCCCCCATGGCATGCCCGTTGCAGTCCCAATCCCCAAAGGTCCCCGCACCCAACACGACTGAACCGGAGCACCCATGACCACTGAATTCTTCTGGCGCCTGCCGCTGGGCACCGACGGCCCCCAACTCACCACCGACAAACACAACCGCGGCAACCCCACCTACCGCCCCGGCAACATCGCACCAGGCCGCCTGCCCAACGGCCAACCCGACGACTTCACCTACATCGACTACATCGCTCAGGTCGCCAAAGCCGCCGAACTCGCCGGCTTCGAAGGCGCCCTGCTGCCCACCGGCCCCGAACCATGGATCGTCGCCGCCGCCCTGGCCCGAGAAACCCGGCGCATCAAATTCCTGATCGCCTTCCAGGCCACCTGGACCCTGCCCGCCTACGCCGCCCAACAAGCCGCGATCCTGCAAAACCTCAGCCGTGGCCGCGTAGAGTGGAACATCATCACCGGCGGCAACCCCGCCAGCCAGCGCGCCAACGGTGACTTCCTCGAACACGACCTGCGCTACAAGCGCACCGGCGAATTCCTCGACATCATCCAGGGCCTCTGGGAGCACGAAAAATTCTCCTACAACGGTGATATCTACCAACTGGAAAACGGCGCCCTGCCCCACGGCCTGCACCACGAACGCAAGCCCGGCGTGTACTTCTCCGGTTTCTCCGACGCCGCCCTCGACGTCGCCGCCAAACACGCCGACGTGTACCTGAACTGGGCCGAACCCATCGACAAGCTCAAGCCACACATCGAGCGCGTGCGCGAATTGGCCGACAAACAAGGCCGCACCGTGCGCTTCGGCCTGCGGGTAGACCTGTTCGCCCGGGAGACCGAGGAGCAAGCCTGGAAAGACCTGCGTCGCCAGTTCGACAAGCTCGAAGGCAAGAGCAGCCAGGTCGCCAAGGGCTTTACCAGCGGCTCGGATTCGGTCGGCGGCGCACGCCAGACCGCGTACCACCAGAACGTCGACCGCTTCGATGACCTGATCATCGGTCCCAACCTGTGGGCCGGTTTCGCCAAAGCCAAACCGGGTCCGACCGTGGGCCTGGTCGGCAGCCACCAGAACATCGCCGAGCGCCTGGTGGAATACCGCGACGCCGGCTTCTCGACCTTCATCCTCGCCGGCAATCCACACCTGGAAGAAGCGTTGCGCATTGGCCAGGAAGTCCTGCCGCTTGTGCACCAACGCCCGGCGATCCAACCTTTGAAAGCCAGCGCCTGAACGCTGTGGGAGAACTCCTGATGACCCAACCTCTCGATACGCTCTGGTACACCCGCTGCCCCGTGCCCACCGGCCTGGGCATTGCAGTGCAAAAAGGCTGGCTGCAAGACACCGTCGGTGCCCTGGGCACCGAGGTGCAGTCGCTGCGCGAGTCCGATGACAAGGCGGTGCGCGAATCGCACTTCGATCACACCCTGCGCAATTCGGTACGCCATGGCGGCAATATCCCGGCGATCTGGGCCCGCGCCCAGGGCCGGGAAACCCGAGTGATCGGCCTGTCGTGGGCAGATGAAGTGCAACTGATCCTGACCCGCCAGGACAGCGGCATCAAAACCGTCAAGGACCTCAAGGGCCGTACTTTCGGCTTGCCGGACTGGGCCGGCGCACAGATCGACTTCACCCGCGCCCAGGCCCTGCGCGGGCTGGAAAACGCGTTGTCACTGGAAGGCCTGAAAGTCGGCGACGTGAAGCTGAAGAACTTCCGCTACGGCGGCACCTTCAGCGATACCCCGGTGCGCAATATCGCCGGTACGCCAGTCACGCAAAAAGTCAGCGAACGCAACCTGGAGCTGATAGGCCTGCTGCGCGGTGAAGTCGATGCGATCTTCCTCAAGGGCGCCCACGCCGCCCAACAGGCTCATGATTTCGGCCTGCACACGGTGATCGACACCGGCTCGCACCCGGACCCGCTGATCCGCAGCAACAACGGCACGCCGCGCACCCTGGCGGTGGACCTGAACCTGCTGGAAAACCACTTCGACGTAGCCACCGGCATTCTTGACTCGGTCCTGCGCGCCGAGCAATGGGCCCACACCCACTCGGAGGAAACCCGCCGCTACCTGGCCCAGGAAACCAACAGCAGTGAGTATTGGGTCACCGCCGCCTACGGCAACGACGCCCACTTGCGCCTGCGCACCGAACTGGATGAACAGGCAATTGCCGCGCTGCAGGACTTCACGCATTTCCTGCGCCGCTGGCGCTTTATCCCGAAAAGCTTCGACGTGCGTGAATGGATTGATGCACGGCCGCTGGAAGCACTCTTGAACGGCAAAACCGCGCTGGCAGGCTAACCCCTGTAGGAGCCGGCTTGCCGGCGATGACGGCCTTGAATGGGGTATTGACCTTTCGGGTCTCATCGCCGGCAAGCCGGGCTCCTGCAAAGGTTTCCTATTTCATGGATTTGAACGAAGACCCTTATGAGCAAACCACTCGATACTCTCTGGTACACCCACAGCCCGGTTCCCACCGGCCTTGGCATTGCTGTGCAGTCCGGTCGCCTGGCCGAGGCGTTCCTGCCTTTTGGCACCAATATCCAGTCGTTGCGCGAGTCCACGGAACGGGAAGTTCGCGAGGCGCATTACGACCATCACCTGAAAAACTCGGTGCGCCACGGCGGTAATATCCCGGCGATCTGGGCCTACGCCAGTGGCGTGGAAACCCGGGTGTTGGGTTTGTCGTGGAGCGACGAGGTGCAGTTGATCCTGACCACCGCCGAGAGCGGTGTGCGCAGCGTGCGCGACTTGAAAAACCGGCGCTTCGGCCTGCCGAAATGGGCCAACGTGCAGATCGACTTCACCCGTGCCCAGGCCCTGCGCGGCCTGGAAAACGCCCTCAAGCTCGAAGGCCTGGAAGTCTCGGACGTAGAGCTGGTGGACTACCCCTACGGCGGCACCTACAGCGACAACCAGGTGCAATACGTCTACGGCTCCCCGGCGAGCCTTGGGGTGAGCCGCTTCAGCCGCCGCAACAACGAACTGATCGGCCTGCTGCGCGGTGATATCGACGCGATCTTCCTCAAAGGTGCCCACGCCGTGCACCTGGCCAACGAGTTCGGCCTGCATGTGGTGGTGGACACCGGTTCGCACCCGGACCCGCTGATCCGCTCCAACAACGGCACGCCACGCACCCTCACGGTGGACATCAACCTGCTGCAGGAGCACTTCGACGCCAGCGTGAAAATCGTCGACACCGTGCTGCGCACCGAGCAATGGGCCTGGGCCAATCCGGACGAGACCCGGCGCTTCCTGGCACAGGAACTCAACACCAGCGAGTACTGGGTAACCGCGGCCTACGGCGAAGATGCCCATCGTCGGCTGCGTACCACGCTCGATTCGCGCTCCATCGAAGCCTTGCAGGATTTCACCGATTTCCTGCATCGCTGGAACTTCATTCCACGGCGCTTCGATGTGCGCGACTGGATTGATTTCAGCGTGCTGGAAAAGGTCATCGGCTCCACCTCCCGCGTGGCTGTTTGACCTCCCCCACGTAGCAGCTGTCGAGCCCAGGCGAGGCTGCGTTTGCGGTGTGTCAGATACACCGTTTACGCAGCCTCGCCGGGGCTCGACAGCTGCTACGGCAACACCTCCCCTGCTGCTCCAGCAGCACCCTCCAAGCAACTTCTGCTGAATCTTCGACAGGCTTTTCAAGCGGTCTTCGGCTGCGCTTCCAATGGTTCGAAAACGCCCTTTTCCTTAATTTTTTAATCGTTATATATCAATAACTTACAAACATGTATCGACCCTGAAATCTGCTTGGCACGATCTCTGCTCTAGCCCCTTCAAGGAAACTTTTCCGGGGGAGATTTCATGCACACACTTAATCCAATCACCAAGGGCCTGTGGCTCGCTTTACTGCTGGCAGGCGGCACCGCCAGCGAACCTCTATTGGCCGCCGACGCTGCCGAAAACGACGCCGGCAAAACCGAACCGTCGCTGAAGACCGTGACCGTGACCGCACAACACCGGGAAGAAACCCTGCAAGAGGTTCCGGTCGCGGTGTCGGCGGTACAAGGCACCAGCATCATTGCCGACGGCGTGCGGTCGATGGGCGATATCACCACCTTCATTCCCAACGCCTCGGCGAAAAACCCCGACGGCGACGGGCGCCCGCGCTGGTACATCCGTGGCCTGGGCACCGGCGACACCGGCGCGGCCACTGTGTACCCGGTGGGCATCTACGCCGATGACGTGTACCTGAACGCACCGATTGCCGGTGGCGGTCCGCTGTTTGACCTCGAACGCATCGAGATCCTGCGCGGCCCCCAAGGCACGCTGTATGGCAAGAACACCACGGCCGGCGCGGTGAATATCATCTCGAAGAAACCGACCTTCGACACCGACGGCTATGGCACGATCGGTTTTGGCAGCAAGAACGAACGCATCGTCAACGGCGCCATCGGCGGCACCCTGGTTCCGGAAAAACTCGCGGCGCGGATCTCGCTGTACTCCGAGGAACGCGACGGTTTCCAGAAAAACCTGATCGACGATCACACCTACGGCGACGTCAACAAAAAGGCCGTGCGCCTGCAATTTTTCGCCCAGCTCAACCCGGACCTGGACGCGCTGTGGAAGATCCACAGCCGCGAGTTCAAGGGCGACGGCGCCAACGGTGCGCTGACCCTCGGCCGCTACTACAACGTGGGCTACACCCGCCCCGCCGGGCGCAATATTGCGCTGAACGTGGACGACGACTCCAAGCTCAACCATGACGGTACTTCGCTGACCCTCAACTGGCACCTGGGCGATTACACCCTCACGTCCATCAGCGCCTACGACTACATCCGCGGCCAGTCCAGTGGCGATGCCGACTACACGCCCTACGAGGTCAACGGCACCTCTACCGCCGACAACAAATACACCCAGTACTCCCAGGAAATCCGCCTGGCCTCGCCCCAGCAGGAAACCCTGCGCTGGTTGGCCGGCGCGCACTATTTCCATGAAGACCTGGACAGCAGCGCCGGACGCTTCATCGCCCCGGGCCCGACACCCAATGGCACCGGCTCGAACCAGGTCAACGGCGCGACGGACTTTCGCGACCTCAATTACAACCACACCACCGACAGCTACGCGCTGTTTGGCAACCTGACCTACGACCTCACCGACAACTTCAGCGTGACCGGTGGCCTGCGCTGGACCCAGGAAAAGAAAGACATCGACCTCAACCTCACTCAGTTGACGCGCGCCACCGCCAATGGCCCGCTGATTCCCCTGGGCGGCGTCGGTACCAACGGCAACCGCCAGGAAGACAAGACCTGGGAAGCCTGGACCTATGACCTGACCCCGGAATACCGGATCAACGACAACGTGCGGGTGTTCTTCCGCTATGCCCACGGCTTCCGCTCGGGCGGCTTCAACACCGGGCTGTCCACCAGCCTGTCGCAGCTGACCACGGTGGACCCGGAACAACTCGATGCCTACGAATTCGGCGTGAAGTCCGAGTGGTTCAACCATCGCCTGACGGCCAACGCGAACATCTTCTACTACGACTACTCGGACATTCAGGTCAACCTGCTGACCGTCAACAACGGCGTACTGACCACCGCGCTGACCAACGGCGCCAAGGGCAAGGTCAAGGGCGCCGAGCTGGAACTGGAAGGCCAACCCACCGACTACCTGCACCTGCGGGCGGCGATTTCGTTCCTGGATACCGAATACACCGACTTCAAAAACACCAACCCCAACACCGGTGCGGTCACGGGTGACTACAGCGGCAACAGCTTCGTGCGCTCGCCGCGCAACGTGGTGTCGCTGGGTGGCGACTACACCATCCCGCTGGAAATCGGCGGCAAGCTGGTGGCCGGTGCCGACGTGAGTTTTCGCGACAAGGAATACTTCCTCGCCGACCGCCAGAGCAGCGCCGACAAGGACTTGAGCCAGCCGCACTACACCTTGGCCAACAGCCGCCTGACCTGGTACAGCGCCGACGAAAAACTCAGCGTCACCGGGTTTGTGAACAACCTCACCGACCGCCGCTATCAGGTGCATGGCCGGCCGAACGGCGGGCTGGGGCAGTACGTGATCACTTACGGCGACCCACGCACCGTGGGGCTGAGCGTGACCAGCCGCTTCTAACTTCAGCCGCCGGACACTATTCACCAAACGCCGGAGATCAACTGTGGGAGCTGGCTTGCCTGCGATAGCGGTGGGTCAGCCAACCATTATGTGGCTGTGCCGCCATCATCGCAGGCAAGCCCGCTCCCACAGTTGACCTTCTTTGTTTGAGCCATAGCGCCCGGCCGCCATCGTCAACACGCTTCGAAAGGACCTTTCTATGTTCCAACGTACTCCGTTGGCCGGCGCCATCGCGCTGGTCATGGGCAGCCTTGCCGTGCCTGCTGTAGCCGCCGATGCGCAGCCCACTGCCAAGACCGACAAGCTCGACACCGTGGTGGTACTCGGCACCCGCCGCAGCGACGTCACCGCCCTGCAAAGCGCCGCACCGGTAGATGTGCTGAGCGGCGAGCAATTGCAGCAAACCGGCGCTGCCGACCTGTCCGGCGCACTGACCGCACTGTCGCCGTCCTTCAGCTTCCCGCAGTCGCCCCAGGGTGCATTTGCCGGTTCCATCGCCCAGGGTGCCTCGCTGCGCGGCCTGGCTTCCGACCAGGTGCTGGTATTGGTGGATGGCAAGCGCCGCCACACCAGCGCCAACATCACCCGCCAGAGCCTGGCCAACGGTCGTGGCGCGGCAGCGGTGGACTTGAGCCTGATCCCGTTGAGCGCGATCGACCACGTGGAGATCCTGCGTGACGGCGCCGCCGCTCAATACGGCTCCGATGCGATTGCCGGGGTGATCAACATCGTGCTCAAGCAAAAGGACGACGGCGGCAACGTCGGCTACCGTTTCGGTGGCTACAACAAGGGCGATGGCATGCAGCGCAAGTACAGCGGCTGGAAAGGCTTCGAACTGCCGAATGACGGTTTCCTGACTTTGAGTTTCGATGCCGGCAGCCAGGACCCGGCCAGCGACACCAACCCGGACAACCGAATCTTTTATCGCGGCGACACCAGCGTGAACACGCCGCGCGAGCAGAACAACCGCTATCGCACCTGGAACTGGGGCTCCAACAGTGTCTCCGACCAGTACAACTTCCTGGCCAACGGCGAGATGGGTGTGGGCGAAGGATTGACCGCCTACGGGTTCGCCACCTATTCCCACAAGAACACCGACTCCACCGGTTTTTTTGACCCGCCCACCGCGCTGTACAACAACTACGGCAGCGTTTCCTTGCAGCGTTATCCGGACGGCCGTTTGCCGATCACGCGCTACACCCTGGAGGACTATGCCGCCACCGGTGGCCTGCGGTACGAAAACGAGCAACTGGGCAAGTTCGACCTGGCGCTGAACCACGGCACCAACATCGTCAAGTCCACCGACTACAACGCGATCAACCCCAGTTGGGGCACCAACAGCCCGGCGACGATCTACACCGGCGAGCGCAAGAACGACCAGACCAACGTGACCCTGGATTGGGTGCGGGACTTCCCCACCGACTTGCTGTTCAAGCCGCTGACCGTCTCCGCAGGCCTGGCCTGGCGCCAGGAAAATTACCAGTTGAGCGCAGGCGCGCCGGCCGCCTCGCAGAACGGCCCGCTGTTCAACACCGTTGACCCGGTGACCGGACGCCGGCTCACCGGGTATTACTCGGGTATCACCCCGGTGGATGCCGACTCGCTGCAACGCAAGGTGCTGGGCGCGTATCTGGATGTCGAAGGCCAGGTCACCGAGAAGTTCCAGGCCGGTGTCGCAGTGCGTACCGAGCACTATTCGGACTTTGGCGACACCACCAACGGCAAGCTGTCGCTGCGCTACGACTTCACCCCGCAGATCGCCGCACGGGCCAGCGCCAGCACCGGCTATCGCGCACCGTCCCTGGCGCAGAGCGGCATGTCGTCGTTCAGTGTGCAGGTGGTGGAACAGCCGCCGGGCAGCGGCAACTACGTCGAGGTGCAGCAGCGCACCTTGCGCGCCAACAGCCCGGAAGCCCAGGCCCTGGGCGGCACACAGCTCAAGCCCGAGGAGTCGACCAACTACTCGCTGGGCCTGGTCTGGCAACCGCTGGACAACGCATCGGTGACGGTGGATGCCTACCGCATCAACATCAACAACCGCATTACCCTTTCCGACCAATTGCCGGCCTCGGTGGTCTCGCCGATCTTCGCCGGGACGCCTTACGCCAATATCCAGAGCGCGGCGTTCTACACCAACATCGCCGACACCCGCACCGACGGTATCGAACTGACCGGCAACTACAAACTCGACCTGCAGCAATGGGGCCGGGTGAACTTCAACGCCGGCTATGCGCGTAATCGCACGCAAATCATCGACCTGCGCAACGTCGGCAACATCGCGGGCAACCAGATCATCGGCCGCACCACCCAAGGCCTGATCGAGCACGGCACCCCGGACTACAAGCTGACCCTCAGCGCCAACTGGGCCTATGAAAAGTGGGGAGTCACCGTGGCCCAGCGCCGTTATGGCGAATGGAAAAGCCTCAATGCCGCCAACCCGAACCTCGACCAGACCTTCAGCCCGCAATGGGTCACCGACCTGGACGTATCCTACAACCTTGGCAAGGGGATCAAGCTTTCAGCCGGTGCGACGAACCTGTTCAACACTCACCCGGACAAGGCTTCCGGCGCGCAGTTGTACGGTGTGCCGATCTACTCGATCACCAGTCCTGAAGGCGCCCAGGGTGCGTTCTACTACACCAGTGTGAGCTACGACTTCTGAGGTAATTGCTGATGAGGTGTTGCTGCAGCAGCACCCCATTGTTGGCCAGGCATCATTCGGGCATTCGGATGTACACCCATCCATTGTGGGAGCTGGCTTGCCTGCGATGACGGTGGATCAGCCAGCCTCAATGTTTACTGGCCACCGTCATCGCAGGCACGCCAGCTCCCACATTTGGCCTTCATTGTTTTCCCCTGTTGTGTTCACTGGCACATGTCTTGCGATAGCCCCCGGGTACTTCGCTGAAATAAGACCCGCCATGCGCCCTTACCGATTGCTCACTGCCCTGACCTGGCTCATCTCGCCGCTGGCCCTGCTCGCCACCTGGACGCTGGTGGCGCACCTCGGGATCTTCCCGCGCAACCTGCTGGTACCGCCGGCCCAGGTCCTGCAAACCTTTGAAGAACTGCTCGCCAGCGGCGAACTCGCTGAACACCTGGGCAACAGCCTGTCCCGGCTCGGTCTGGGCTTTGGCATCGGCTCGCTGTGCGGCCTGGCCTTCGGCGTGCTGATGGCCCTGTCAAAGAACGTCGAGGTGTATTGCGCCCCGCTGTTCCACACCTTGCGCCAGATCCCCAGCATCGCGCTGATCCCGATGTTCGTGCTGCTGTTCGGCATTGATGAAACCTTCAAGATCATCATCGTCGCCAAGACCGCATTTTTCCCGGTGGCCCTGGCCGCCAGCGAAGGCGTCAAGGGCATTCCCCGCAGCTACTTCGAAGTGGCCGACGTGTACCGCCTGCGCTGGCCGACCTTCGTCTGGCGCATCGCCCTGCCCGCTGCCGCGCCGCCGATCATCACCGGTTTTCGTATCAGCCTGACCCGCGCCTGGGTGGTGCTGGTGGCCACCGAACTGCTGGCGGCCGACAGCGGCCTGGGGCAGATGATCGAGATGGCCCGGCAGATGCTGCGCATCGACGTGGTGATGGTGGGTGTGGTGGTCACCGGGCTGATTGGTTTTGCCCTCGACTTTGGCTTTCGTTCACTGGAACAGCGGCTGTTTCGCTGGCAGACCCGCTAGGAGCCCGGCATGACCCTCTTGAAAAAATCCCGCGGCCTGTTGCTGCCGCTGCTGTTGATCCTCGCCTGGGAATACGCCTCGCGCCAGGACGCGGCCGGCGCCTACGCCTTTGTGCCGCTGTCGGCGATCGGCTCGGCGTTGCTGGAAATGCTCGGTAACGGCGAGTTGCTGGTCAACCTGCTGGCCAGCCTGGCCCGCACCAGTGGCGGCCTGGCCCTGGGCATCCTGTTCGGAGTGGTGCTGGGGGTGCTGATGGCGCTGTCGAGTGTGGCCAACCGTTTGATCGGCCCGCTGTTCCATTCGATTCGCCAGGTGCCGATGCTGGGCTGGATCCCGTTGATTGCCATGTGGTTCGGCAACGGCGAGTTCTCCAAGGTGCTGATCGTCAGCCTCGCGGCGTTCTACCCGATGGTGCTCAACACCTACCAGGGCTTCAGCCATGTGGAGCAGCGTTATCGTGAAGTCGGCCAGGTGCTGGTGCTCAGCCCGGTGCAGCAGTTCGTGCACGTGCTGTTGCCGGCGGCGTTGCCGAGCATCGCCACCGGCGTGTTGCATGCCCTCGCCTTCGCCTGGGTAACGGCGATCGGCAGTGAGCTGTTCCTGTCCTCCGGCGCCGGCCTGGGCAACCTGATGATGAATGCCGAGGCTGGCTCGCGCATGGAAGTGATCGTGCTCAGCGTGCTGTGCATCGGCCTGCTGGGCTACCTGATGAACCTGCTGTTTACCCGCCTCAGCCGCCACGTGCTGCGCTGGCGCAATATTCGTTGAAGGCCATGAACATGAACGCAATCGCCCACCACGCCCTCCACACCGCCGTGCAGACCGGCGCCCTGCAGATTCGCGGCCTGAACAAGGCCTATCGGATCGAAGGCAAGCCGCTGCCGGTGTTGCACAACATCAACCTCGACGTGCGGCCAGGGGAGTTTGTCAGCATCGTCGGCGCCAGCGGCTGCGGCAAATCCACCTTGCTGCGCCTGATTGTCGGGCTGGAGGCCGAGTACGAAGGCGATATCCTGCTGGACGGCCAGCGCATCGCCGCCACCAGCCTGGAGCGCGGCATTGTGTTCCAGGATCACCGCCTGTTCCCGTGGATGACCGTCAGCCAGAACATCGCCCTGGCCCTGAAAAACCACAACCTGCCCCAGTCCGAAAAGGATCGGCAAGTGGCCGAACATATCGCTCTGGTCAACCTCACCGGCTTTGAAAACGCCTACCCGCACCAGCTCTCCGGCGGCATGGCGCAACGTGCTGCAATCGCCCGGGCACTGATCAATAAACCCAAGGTACTGTTGCTCGATGAACCACTGGGCGCCCTCGACGCCCTGACCCGTGTGCACCTGCAGCGGGAGCTGCAACGGATCTGGGTGCAACAGCGCTGCACGGTGATCATGGTCACCCATGACATCGAAGAGGCGCTGTACCTGGGTGACCGGGTGATCGTGATGGACGCCCACCCGGGGCGGATCAAGCATGAAATCCGGGTGGACTTGCCACATCCGAGGGAGCGCAGTTCGCCGGTCTTGCAGGGCTACAAGGACCGGTTGCTGGAAGAGCTGGTCGGGCACTGAAGACAGTGGGCATGCCGATCTTTACATTTTGTATAGTTATGGATATTTTATCCAGACAGCAAATGCAATGCGCTCGTGCCCGGTTCATTTTCAGAGGTCCTTTCCATGCAACTGTCTTCGTACCATGACGTGATCAAAGCCGCCGAACGCCTGGAGGGCTTCGCCAACCGCACGCCGGTGTCCACCTCGCGCACCCTCGACGCCGAGACCGGGGCCCAGGTGTTCATCAAATGCGAAAACCTGCAACGCACCGGTTCATTCAAGTTTCGCGGTGCGTTCAATGCGCTTTCCCGGTTTGACGAGGCGCAGCGCAAGGCCGGTGTAGTGGCGTTTTCCTCGGGCAATCACGCCCAAGGCATCGCACTGGCCGCCCGCCTGTTGCAGATGCCGGCCACCATCGTAATGCCCACCGACGCCCCGGCTGCCAAGGTCGCCGCCACCCGGGAATACGGCGCGACCGTGGTGTTCTACGACCGTATCACCGAAGACCGCGAGCAGATCGGCCGCACCCTGGCCGAGCAGCACGGCATGACGTTGATCCCCTCCTACGACCACCCGGACGTGCTGGCCGGCCAGGGCACTGCCGCCAAGGAGCTGCTGGAATTCACCGGCCCACTGGATGCCTTGTTTGTCGGCCTGGGCGGTGGCGGCATGCTCTCCGGTACGGCATTGGCCACCCGTGCGTTGTCGCCTGATTGCCTGCTGTACGGGGTCGAGCCCGAAGCCGGGAATGACGGCCAGCGCTCCTTCCAGACCGGCAGCATCGTGCACATCGACACGCCCGCGACCATCGCAGACGGCGCCCAGACGCAGCACCTTGGCAATCACACCTTCCCGATCATCCGCGAGAACGTGAATGACATCCTTACGGTCTCGGACGCCGAGTTAGTGGAGTCGATGAGGTTCTTTATGCAACGCATGAAGATGGTCGTGGAGCCCACCGGTTGCCTCGGCCTTGCGGCCTTGCGCAACCTCAAGCAGCAGTTCCGGGGCCAGCGCGTGGGCATCATCGTGACCGGTGGCAACGTCGATATCGAGAAGTACGCGAGCCTGCTAAAGGGCTAAAACCTCTAACAAGAAAATACTGTGGCGAGCGTGCTTGCCACATGGCTTCCTGCTGCCTGCAATTTCTGCCGCCTATAAAAAATGCCCGGGTGTTCCCTGAGCGTTAACAACAAGAGGTGCTTATGAAAAATCGTTACCTGGCCCGGGCCATTGTGATTGCGATCATCCTTGGCGTGCTGGTGGGGGCCGTGCTGCATGCCCAACTGGACACCGACACCGCCAAGACCATCGCGGCTTACTTCAGCATGGTCACCGACGTGTTTTTGCGCCTGATCAAGATGGTCATCGCGCCGCTGGTGCTGGCGACGTTGATCAGTGGCGTGGCGAGCATGGCCGACAGCGGTTCCATCGGCCGTGTCGGGTTGAAGGCGATGACCTGGTTTTTGATTGCGTCCGTGGTATCGCTGCTGATCGGTTTGACATTGGCCAATCTGTTTCAGCCAGGCGCGGGGCTCAACCTGAGTGTGGCGGCCAACGGCAACAGCGGTTTGAACACCGCCAGCTTCAACCTGTCGGGTTTTTTGTCCCATGTATTCCCCCGCAGCATCGTCGAGGCCATGGGCAACAATGAGGTGCTGCAAATCGTGGTGTTTTCGTTGTTCTTCGGCGCAGCGCTGGCGTTCGTCAAGGGCAGCGCCAGGTCGCCGATCCTGCACGTGCTGGAAGAACTGACCCAGGTGATGTTCCGCATCACCGAATACGTGATGGTGATCGCGCCGCTGGCGGTGTTTGCCGCAATTGCCGCCACCATCAGCCTGTACGGGCTGGGGATGGTGGTCAGCTTTGGTAAGTTGATCGCGCAGTTCTACCTGGGCCTGGCGGTGCTGTGGCTGGTGATCAGCGGCGTGGGTTACCTGGCGCTGGGCGCCCGTTTCAAACAGCTGTTGCAGTTGCTGCGCAGCCCGGTTTTGCTGGCGTTCTCCACCGCCAGCAGCGAGGCGGCCTACCCCAAGACCATCGCAGCCCTAGACAGCTTCGGCTCGCCCAAGCGCATCAACAGTTTTGTGCTGCCCCTGGGTTACTCGTTCAACCTCGACGGTTCGATGATGTACCAGGCGTTTATCGTGATGTTCATCGCCCAGGCCTATGGCATCGAGATGAGCTTCGGCCATCAGGTAATGATCCTGCTGACCTTGCTCGTCATCAGCAAAGGCACCGCCGGCGTGGCGCGCGGCTCACTGGTGGTGCTCGCGGCGGGCCTGCCGATGGTCGGCCTGCCGGAAGCCGGTTTGCTGCTGATCCTCGCCGTGGACCCGATCCTCGACATGGGCCGTACCGCCACCAACGTGTTCGGCTGCGGCGTGGCCACGGCGGTGATTGGCCACGGTGCCACCGATGAACAACCTGCTCCCCTTCCCTCCCTTGCTTGAGAACTGCCGATCATGAAGATTCACCACACAGCCACTGCCTCCCAGCCTGCCGGTCACTACTCCCAGGCCGTAAGCCACCAGGGCACGCTGTACATCTCCGGTCAATTGCCGGTGAGCCCTGACGGGCGTCATAACCTCGAGGCTTCGTTTGCCGAACAGGCTCAAGTGGCCCTGGACAATCTGTTGGCGATTTTGAAGGCCGCAGGCGGCTCACCCGCAGACCTGGTGAAAGTCACGGTGTACGTGGTGGGGGTAAAACACTGGCCTGAATTTGATGGCTTGTACGCCGCTGCGCTGGGAGATCACCGCCCGGCCCGCGCGGTGGTGCCGGTGCCGGAACTGCACCACGGCTATCTGATTGAAATCGAAGCCGTGGCGCGCTCGGCATAGGTCATTTGGCGTAGGTGTAGACCGCCGCCCGCGAGACCCCAAGGTGTGAGGCAACCGTTTCCATGGCACGCCGGATGTCCATCACGCCGGCTTCTTTCAGCTCTTGCATCAGCAGGCGCCGGTCGGCGGCCTTGAGGGCTCGTGGGGTGGTCGCCAGGCGTGCGGCGAACTGGTCGATGCGCGCACGAATGGCGTCCGCACCGGACGGGTCGAGAGACTCGGCGGGCCGGTCGCCGCTGACCGAGCCGAACTGTTCCAGCATGCCCTGCAAGCCACGGAACAACGAGAGGTCGACGTTCATGCACAAGGCCGCCACGTACTTGCCGGTGGAGTCCTTGATGCCGATGGAAGTGCTCTTGACCTGACGCCCATCGGCGAACTGGTTCTGGTAGTTGGCGATCACCTGCGGGTACTCGGGATCGGCAATCCGCGCCAGGCCCAGCTCGGTGGCCGGGTCACCCGGCTGGCGCCCGGAGAGGTTGTTGTGGATGGCCATGATTGCGTGCTGCGGGTCGCGCAGGTCGTGCAGCACGACCTCGCAAAACGGGCTGAAGGTCTTGCTCAGGCCTTCGGCAATCTGTTCGAGCTGGCTGATCAAGGCCGCTTGTTCGGGAGTGTGTTTTTTCATTCAGACAACATATCCAGTACTGGATAGACCGTCAATTTACCTTTTGGAGTGTGCACGATGGAAACCCCGACAGCTTTGCTGGATGTGAGCCGGATGCAGCGCAATATCCTGCGTATGCAGCAGCGTGCCGATGACTTGGGTGTGAGCTTGCGGCCCCATGTTAAGACCCATAAATGTGCCGAGGTGGTGGCGGCGCAAATCGCCGCCGGGGCCACGGGGATTACGGTTTCGACGTTGAAGGAGGCCGAGTATTTTTTCGACCTCGGCATTCGGGAAGTTCTGTATGCGGTGGCGATGGCGCCGCATAAATTGCCTCAGGCGTTGGCGTTGCGTCGTCAGGGGTGTGCGCTGACGCTGATCACCGACAGCCTTGCCGGGGCCCGGGCGATTGTCGAGTTTGGTGCGCTGCAGGGTGAGGTTTTTGCGGTGCTGATTGAGATTGACTGTGATGGGCACCGGTCCGGGGTGAAGCCTCAGGATCCGCTGTTGCTGGAGATCGCCAGGCTGCTGTATGGCGGCGGGATGCTTGCCGGGGTGTTGACTCATGCCGGGGAAAGTTACGGGCTGGATACGCCTGAGGCGTTGCGGGCGATTGCCGAGCAGGAACGGGCGCGCTGTGTTGCAGCGGCCGAGGTGATTCGGGGGGCGGGGTTGCCTTGCTTGCAGGTGAGTGTGGGTTCGACGCCCACGGCGCTGTCGGCGGTGAGCCTGGAGGGTGTGACTGAGCTGCGGGCTGGGGTTTATGCGTTTTTTGATTTGGTGATGCATAACGTTGGGGTGTGCCGCATTGATGAGCTGGCGTTGAGTGTGCTGACTACGGTGATCGGGCATCAGGTGGAAAAGGGCTGGATCATTACCGACGCGGGGTGGATGGCGATGAGTCGGGATCGTGGGACGCAGTCGCAGAAGCGGGATTTTGGTTATGGGCAGGTGTGTACCGAGGGTGGCGAGGTGATTGAGGGGTTGCTGGTGGGCAGCGCGAATCAGGAGCATGGGGTGGCTTGGTTCGACGGGGTGGCGGTGGATGTGGTTGAGCGGTTTCCGCTGGGGACGCGGCTGAGGGTTTTGCCTAACCATGCGTGTGCTACGGGGACGCAGTTCGGCAGCTATGGCGCGCTGCTGGAGAATGGTGAGGTGCAGGTTTGGGAGCGGTTGCGGGGGTGGTAGATCGGGAGCATATCCGTTATTTGGGTGATGGCCGATATTGGTTCCGCTCTTACAGCGGCCTGAAAGCCGGCTTGAGTGTTAAAAGCCAAATCAAAAGCTAAAGCGGGCACGGTCCACTGTAGGAGCTGGCTTGCCGGCGATGGCATCAACTGGGTGTACCTGATGCACCGAGGTGTCTGCATCGCCGGCAAGCCAGCTCCTACAGAAAAGCGCTTTGCTTTTAACACTCAGGTCG
>NZ_JACAOX010000004.1:287812-346790 GCF_013386015.1 Pseudomonas sp. B6001 | reverse complement strand
TCTGACTGCCCCAATAAGCTCGAGGCCGAACGCAGGTATTGCGCAGCGGCCCTCGCTGTAAGAGCGAAACCATAGGTAGCCGTTACCCAGATAACGGATATACACCCATACCAAAAGAGTATCAAACCATACCAACCCGATATTAGACGAAAGCAAAACCAGCAGAGGAAACTACCCACAATTACAAAAATACCTAAAGAGTATAAAAAATGCCCACCCACTCCTCATGGATCGTACTGTCCATCACCGGCCTGTACATGCTCAGCCTGGCACTGATCAGCTACGGCGTGCGCCGCCACTCCCGCAGCGCCAACAACTACACCACCGGCGGCGGCCACTTCCCGGCGTTCCTGATCGGCTTCCTGATGCTCTCGGAATTTATCGGCACCGCAGTCAGCATCGGCACCGCCCAAACCGGTTTCAAGGTCGGCATCTCCGCCGCTTGGAACCTGTTCGCCCTGGCCCTGGGCTTCGTACTCTTCGCCTGGCTACTGGCGCGCAAATACAAGGACCTGGGCGACAACACCATCTCCGGCGTACTCGCGCGCAACTACGGCCAACGCACCCGCTTCGCCACGTCGATCATCACCATCTTTGCCCTGGAGATCGTCGCCGTCTCGATCTACGCCAGCGGCGGCGCCGTATTGGCCAGCGTGATGCAAGTAGACCGAACCCTGGCGATCGTGATCGTCGGCGTAGTCTCGGTGGCATACGTCAGCATCGGCGGCATGCGCTCAGTGATCTACACCAACTTCGTCCACGCCGCCCTGAAATACCTGGGCGTCGGCCTGGCCTTGTGGTTCGGCTTGAAGCAGGTGGGCGGCATCGGCCAGCTGCAAGCGCAATTGCCCGCCAGCATGTTTGACTGGACCGCCGTGGGTTGGGGCCAGATCATCGCCTGGATGATCGCCGGGATCGGTTCGATCTTCTCCACCCAATACGTAATCCAGGCGGTGAACACCGTCAGCCATGCAGGCAAGGCCCAGCGCGCCTGTTTCTACGTGGCGGTGCTGATGGTGCCGTTCGGCATCGGCGCAGCACTGATCGGTATGTGCAGCGCGGTGCTGTTCCCCCATGTCGACTCCCTGCAAGCCTTCCCCACCCTGATCGCCAGCATGGACCAACTGACGGCCGGGCTGGTGGTGGCAGGCCTTGCCGGCTCGCTGTTCGGCACCATTTCGGCGGTGAGCATGGGCTCGGCGACGTTGTTGCTGCGGGACTTCTACGAGCCATGGTTCAACCCGGAAAAAAGCGACGCCAAGTCCCTGCGCTTCGTGCGCCTGGCGACCATCGCTGTCGGCCTGTTGCCGATTGCCCTGGCACTGACCTCGGACAAGGTGCTGATGATCGCCTTCCTCGGCAAGGCGTTGCGCGCCTCCCTGGCCGTGCTGGTGTTGATGGTGTTCTACGCGCCGAAATTCGGCACGGCGGCCGGGGCATTCCTGAGCATCATTGCCTCGTTGCTCGCGACCGTGGGCTGGTTCCTCGCTGGTAATCCGTGGGGCATCGACAACGCCTACATCGCCCTGTTCACGCCGTTGATCATCATGGGCATCAGCCATGTGACGCGCCGCAGGACACCGGCCGACCCCCTGGTGGCAGCCACGAGCTGAGGTAGGATGGCAGCCTCACCCAAAAGGAACTTGTGAAATGCTGCCGATTCGCACCCCGTTGATCCTGCACCCCGGCTTGTCTACCGCTACCCGGCGGGTCTGGCTGAAGCTCGAGAACCTGCAACCCTGTGGCTCGTTCAAGTTGCGCGGCATGACCACGCTGTGCGCCTACGCGGCGAGCCAGGGCAAGACCACGGTGGTATGCCCCTCCGGCGGCAATGCCGGGCTGGCCACGGCCTTCGCGGCGCGCGGCCTGGGGTTACAGGCGCGGATCGTGGTGCCGACCACCACCCCCGAAGCCACCCGCGCACGCATCCGCCAGGCCGGGGCCGAGGTGGTGGTGCACGGTGATCTGTGGGATCAATCCAATGAGCTGGCGCTGCAACTCTCCGAATCACCTGAGGCACTGTATGTGCCGGCCTTTGATCACCCGCTGTTGTGGGAAGGCCACAGCAGCATGATCGATGAGATTCTTGAGGACTGCCCTCAGGTGGGCGCCATCGTGACCTCGGTGGGCGGCGGTGGACTGCTCGCGGGCGTTCTGACGGGCTTGGAGCGTCATGGGCGGTTCGGCTGCAAGGTGATTGCGTGTGAAACGGCGGGCGCGGCTTCGTTTGCTGCTGCCGTAGAGGCTGGAAAGCCCGTGCGGCTGGCGAAGATCGATACCGTGGCCAAGTCGTTGGCCGCGACCCAGGTGGCGGCGTGGCCGGTGCAGCATATCGGCAGGTTTGCCCATCAATGCGTGGTGTTGAGTGATGCCGACGCGATGATGGGCGTGGCGCGGTACGCCGATGATTTACGCCAGTTGGTGGAACCGGCATGTGGGGTTTCGTTGGCCGTGGCGTATCTGGAGCATGGGGCGATTGCCGGGATTGAGGATGTGGTGGTGATTGTGTGTGGTGGGGTAAGCATCAGTGCGGAAACGGTTGCTCAGTGGCAGAACACGGTCTCTCTATGATCGTTCCCACGCTCCGCGTGGGAACGCCGCCCTGGACGCTCCGCGTCTGCTCTTGAAGTCGTGACGCGGAGCGTCACAGGATGCATTCCCACGCAGAGCGTGGGAACGATCAATTCAGGCATCCTGCAGGATCAGATCCGCGCCCTTCTCCGCCACCATCAACACCGCCGCATGGGTATTGCCCGAGGTCACGTTGGGGAAAATCGACGCATCGACAATCCGCAGCCCTTGCATCCCGTGCACCTTCAGGCGCTTGTCCACCACCGACACCAGCGGGTCCGAGCCCATGGCGCAAGAGCCACACAGGTGATAGATCGAGCCGCTGTTCTCGCGGAAGTACTGCAGCATCTGCTCATCGGTTTGCACCGCCGGCCCCGGCAATACCTCGGCCACCGTCACGCCCTTGAGCGCCGGCGCCTGCATGATCTTGCGCATCAGCCGGCTGCCCTGGATCACCTCGTCGATGTCCTTCCGGGTACTCAGGTAGTTGGGGTCGATCAAGGCCGCGTCCCGTGGGTTTTTCGAGGCGATGCGGATCGTCCCGCGGCTGGTAGGCCGGCACGGGTTGAAGCACAGCAGGAAGCCTGAATACGGCTCGGGCTTGAGGCTGGCCTTGTTGTTTTTCGGGATCTGGTACGACAGCGGGTTGAAGTACAGCTGCAGATTGGGGTGCGCCTGCCCTTCGTTGCCGCGAAAGAACCCGCCGGCCTGGTTGACGCTCATGGCCAGCGCGCCCTTGCGGGTCAGCAGGTATTTGAGGCCGAGTTTGAACTGGCCAAACAGCGAACTGAGCTGGTCGTTCAGGGTCGGGATATTGGCCTTGTAGTAATAACTGGCGCAGAGGTGGTCCTGCAGGTTCTGCCCCACTGCAGGCAGGTCCTTGACCAGCGGGATGTTGTGTTCGGCGAGCAATTGCTTGTCCGCCACACCCGACAGTTGCAGGATCTTCGGCGTATCCACCGCCCCGGCGCACAGGATCACCTCCTTGCGCGCGGTAAAGGTGCGAACCACGCCGTGCTGGGTCACGCTGATGCCGGTGGCGCGTTGTTGATCGTCGAACAGCACGCGGTCTACCAGCGCATGCAACTCCACGGTCAGGTTCGGCCTACCCAACGCCGGGTGCAGGTGCGCAAAGCTGCTGGAGCAGCGCTCACCGTTGCGGGTGTTGACGTCGTAGAGGCCCGCACCTTCGAAGTTCGGCCCGTTGAAGTCATCGCTCAGGCCATAGCCCAATTGCTCGCAGCCCTTGAGAAATACATCGCAGATGGCGTGAGTCTGGCCCTTCATCGGGGTGATGCTGATGGGGCCGCTGCTGCCGTGGTATTCGGTGTCGCCCAGGGGGTGATTTTCCAGCTTGCGGAAGTACGGCAGCACGTCCTTGAAGCCCCAGCCGTCGTTGCCATTAGCCGCCCAGTCATCGAAATCATGGGCCTGGCCGCGCACGTAGATCATGGCGTTGATCGAGCCGGAACCGCCCTGCACCTTGCCCCGCGGGGCATAGATGGCACGGTCGGCCAGCTGTTTTTGCGGCTGGCTGTAGTACATCCAGTTGAAGGTCGGGTTGTAGTACATCTTGGCGAAACCGACCGGGATCTTGAACCACCAGGAGCTGTCCTTGCCGCCGGCTTCCAGCAGCAATACCGAATGCTCGCCCGAGGCGGAGAGTCGGTTGGCCAGGACGCAACCTGCGGCGCCGGCGCCGGCGATGATGTAGTCGTATGTCATTCACGGTTACCGCATAAGTCGTTTTTTTTAGCCCTTGGCGGGCGAAGTGTCTTTCACGTCAGCGGGCGTGGGCGCCATTTGCAGGTGCAGCCGCTCGCCGGTGTACGGCGTGTGCTTGCGCACCACGTCCATGTTCAGCTCCACCCCAAGGCCCGGCTCGGTGGACGGGATGATGTAGCCGTCCTCCCATTGCAGCGGCTTGGTCAGCACTTCGGCATGGAAGCCGCCCCAGGTCATGATGCTTTCCTGGATCAGGAAGTTCGGCGTGCACGTGGCCAACTGGAAACTCGCCGCTGCGCCAATCGGTCCGTTGTACAGGTGCGGGGCGATCTGCGCGTAGTAGGCCTCGGCCATGCTCGCGATTTTCTTGGCTTCCAGCAGGCCGCCGCAGCGGGCCACGTTCATTTGCAGGATCGATGCACCACCGGCCTGCAAGAGCTTGAAGAACTCGTACTTGGTGGTCAGGCGCTCGCCGGTGGCGATGGGAATGCTGGTCTTGGCCGCGACCTGGGCCATGGCCTCTTCCTGGCCTGGTGGCACCGGTTCTTCGAACCACAGCGGGTCGTATTTCTCCAGGCGCTTGGCCAGGCGAATCGCCGACGACGGCACCATCTGCCCGTGGGTGCCGAACAGCAGGTCGCACTTGTCGCCCACCGCCTCGCGAATCTTGCGGCAGAAGGTTTCGCAGCGTTCCAGCACTTCCAGGGAGATCTGGTGGCCGGAGTACGCGGTGTACGGGCCTGCCGGGTCGAACTTCACGGCGGTGAAGCCCTTGTTCATGTTCTCGATCGCGCATTCGGCGGCCAGGTCCGGGTCGTCGTAGTCGTACTCGCCCTTGCTGTTGACCGGGTACAGGTAGGTGTAGGAACGCAGGCGTTCGTTGACCTTGCCCCCCAGCAACTCATAGACCGGTTTGTTGGCGGCCTTGCCGATGATGTCCCAGCAGGCCATTTCCAGGCCGCTGACCACGCCCATCATGGTCAGGTCGGGGCGCTGGGTGAAGCCGCTGGAGTACGCCTGGCGGAAGAAGCGCTCGATATGGTGCGGGTCGTGGTTGAGCAGGTAGCGCTCGAACACGTCCTCGATGATCGGCAGCATGGCCTTGGGGCCGAAGGTGGCGGCGTAGATCTCGCCCACGCCTTCGATGCCGCAGTCGGTTTTCAGTTTGACGAACAGCCAATACATGCCGCCGATGTGCGGCGGCGGTACGGCGACAATATGGGTTTCAAGGGCGACGATTTTCATCTCAGGCACCTGTCTGGTTGAATTTTTTACGATTGATCCGGGCGCGCAAGGTCAGGGCCGCGAGGGTCCCGAGCACGCCGATGAAGGCGATGTAGCCGAAGTACAGGTTGTAGCCGACCTGCCCCGGGTATGTGTCGGTGAGGTAGCCATTGATCAGCGGGATAAAGGTGTCCGGCAGGTAACCCACCACCGAGACGATGCCGATGGCCAGGCCGGTGATGCGCAGCGGGATGTCGCAGCTGTCGAGGATCGCCCAGTACAGGCCGCGAATCGCGTAGGTCATCAGGCCGATAAAGATCACCGTGCCGATCAGCAAGCCGAGGCTGCCAATGGCCGGGAACACGATCAGGCCGACCATCGCCAGGGTCACCAGCATCAGCGCGACGATCAGCACCGAGATGTTCGAAAACTTGTCCCCCAGCCAGCCGCCGCCGATCCCGCCGATGGGTCGCATCCACAACTTGATGGTGGTGATGGTGCCGGCCATCACGGCGGTCATGCCGCTGCCTTGCAGGTAATCGGAGAAGCTGTAGGTGGCCCAGAACATGTGGTAACCGCAGAACACGATGGCGGTCACCAGCCACAGCTCGGGGATTTTCACCAGGGTGGTGAGGTCGGCGATCAGGTTGAACTTGCCCTTCTCCACCGCCGCAGTTTCGGCCATGGACTTGGGGTCCTTGAGCAGCACCAGCACACAACCAATGGCGATACACACGAACGAATACAGGTACACCACGTGCTTGAAGCCTTCGGCCGCAGTTTGGCTGCGGGTCTCGGTGGCGTAGGCGAACAGCCCCAGGGCCACGGTCGCCAGCAAGGCTTCCACCAGGCCACGGCCGCCGTCGAGGATGCCGAAGAAACGGCCCTGCTCACTGTGATGGGCGATCATCTTCACCCGCTTGAGCACCGAAGCCCAGAAGGTCAGGCCGGTGGTCAGGCCCCAGCAGCCGAAGATGATCATCAGGCCGGTCATCGACGGCACGGTGGAGTACCAGATACCCAGGGCCCCGGTGGCCACCAACGAAAAGAAGATCAGGAAGCGTGGCGGCAGGCGATCGGCCAACCAGCCGCTCGGCAGGTAACTGAGCAGGAAGATCGTACCGAGCATCGAGTACAGATAACCCAGCTGGCTGTGGTTGATCTGGAACACCTCGAGCATGGTGGTCTGGTAGACCTGGCGCAGGTAGAGGATCGGGTAGATCGCCCCGGCAGCCAATACCAGCAACATCAATTGGAAGTAGCGACTGGCCTTGTCGCGTTTAGCCGCGGACACGGCATCGAAACCCTGGGCAACGGGTGCAGGCTTGGACATCTTGTAGACCTCGGGCACCCACTGTGCAGGTGCCCCGATAATTGTTTTTATTGAGGTGAAGCCGGTGATCGGTGAATCAGTACTTCATGACCACCAAACGGGTCTGGGTGAATTCAAGCATCCCGTGCTTGCCGTCATCGCCGCCCAGCCCTGAGCGTTTCCAGCCGGCGTGGAAACCCTGGTAAGGGTCGGCCGGGGTGCGATTGACGTACAACTCGCCGGCCTCGATGGCGTTGGCGACTTTCATGGCCGTGCGGTAGTTCTCGGTGTAGAGCACCGACGACAGGCCGAACTGGTGATCGTTGGCCATGGCCAGCGCTTCGTCGATATCGCGGTACTTGAGCACCGGCAGCACCGGGCCGAAGATTTCTTCCTGGATGATTTCCATGTCCTGGCGGCAGGCGCTGAGCAGCGTCGGCGGGTAGAAATGGCCCGGGCCGTCGGGGAGTACGCCGCCTGTTTCCAGTACAGCACCGTCGGCGATGGCGCGCTCGACCATGGCGTGAATATTCTGCCGGGAGCTGGCGTTGACCAGTGGGCCCATCAGGCCCGCATCCGTGGCACGGTCACCGAATTTGACGGCGCCGATCTTGGCCTTGAGCAGGGCCAGGAATCGGTCATAGACGCTTTCCTGCACATACACCCGCTCGACGGCCGTGCACAGTTGGCCGCAGTGGGTGGTCTTGGAAGCGATGATGTCGCTGGCGGCTTTTTCCAGGTCGGCGTCGGCCTCGATGATCGCCGGGGTCTTGCCGCCCAGCTCCAGGGACGGCTTGGCGATGTTGGCCTTGCAGTAGTCGAGCACGATGCGCCCGGCGTTGACGCTGCCGGTCAGGGTGATCAGGCCCACGGCCTTGTGGGTGCACAGGGCGGCGGCGGTGGCGTGGTCCATGGTCAGGATGTTGATCACGCCGGCCGGCATGCCCGACTGCTCGACGGCACGGGCGATTTCAAAGGCGGACAACGGCGTGTTGTTGCTCGGGCGCACCACCACGGTGTTGCCGGCAATCAGCGCCGGGGCGATTTTGCGCAGCAGGGTATAGACCGGGTAGTTGAACGGAATCAGGCAAGCCACGACGCCAATGGGCTCGCGTTGCAGGAACAGGTTTTCGTCCGGGGTGTCGCTGGGGATGATTTCGCCTTCGATGCGGCGCGCCCATTCGGCGTGGTAGCGGGTGATCTGGGCGGCGTAGCGCGCTTCGTTGCTGGCGTCGTCGAGGCTTTTGCCGGATTCGCTGGCCAGCGCCCGGCCTATGCTTTCAGCGCAGGTTTCGAGGGCGGCGGCGAAAGCCCGCAGGTGTTCGGCGCGCTGGATGCTGGTGAGCTTGCCCCAGGTTTTCTGCGCGCTGGCGGCGGCATCGACGGCCGCAATGGCTTCATCAGGGGTGGCGGCGGACACCCGGCCTACCTGGGCCTCGGTCGCGGGGTTGTAGACCGCGATTTGGGCGGTGCTGGCAGGTTCGGCGAAGTGGCCGTTGTAAAAGTTGCGCTCGATTTGCATATGGTTTTTTGCCCAATCGTTGTTGTTTTGCGAGTGACTTGCAGTTTTGTCATTGGGCGGGGGTTGGACAAACGATTTATTGACGGGGGTAACGTGCGAAAAATGCAGGTTAGTGGCTGATCCGTAGTAATGACCCGGGTCTGAGTCTGTATTGTTCTACCCATACTTCCTACAGTGCCGCCCACTTGGAACCGTGGGAGGACTAAGCATGCAACCACCATCAACCGCACAGGCCTACAACTACAAGGTCGTGCGTCAATTCGTCATTGCAACCATCGTCTGGGGCGTGGTCGGCATGGCCATGGGCGTGTGGATCGCCTCGCAACTGGTGTGGCCCGAGATGAACCTCGACCTGCCGTGGACCACCTTCGGCCGCCTGCGCCCGCTGCACACCAGCCTGGTGATTTTCGGCTTTGCCGGCAGCGCGCAATTCGCCGCCAGCTACTACGCAGTACAGCGCACCTGCCAGGTACGGCTGTACTCGGACAAGCTCGCTGCCTTTACCTTTTGGGGCTGGCAGTCGGTGATCGTGATCATGCTGGTCAGCCTGCCACTGGGTTACACCACCACCAAGGAATACGCCGAGATCGAGTTCAGCGGCGCGGTGTGGATGACCGTGGTGTGGGTGGCCTATGCGATCGTGTTTTTCACCACTGTGGTGCAGCGCAAGACCCGGCACATCTACGTCGGCAACTGGTTCTTCGGTGCATTTATCGTGGTGATCGCGATGCTGCACGTGGTCAATCACCTGTCGATCCCGGTGGACTGGTTCAAGTCCTACCCGGTGTATTCCGGGGCCACCGACGCGATGGTGCAGTGGTGGTACGGGCACAACGCCGTGGGGTTCTTCCTGACCACCGGTTTCCTGGGGATGATGTACTACTTCGTGCCGAAGCAGGTCGGGCGGCCGGTGTATTCCTATCGCCTGTCCATCGTGCACTTCTGGGCGCTGATCACCCTGTACATCTGGGCCGGTCCGCACCACCTGCACTACACCGCGCTGCCCGACTGGGCGCAGTCGCTGGGGATGGCGATGTCGCTGATCCTGCTGGCGCCGAGCTGGGGCGGGATGATCAACGGCATGATGACGCTTTCCGGGGCCTGGCATAAATTGCGCACCGACCCGATCCTGCGCTTCCTGGTGCTGTCGCTGGCGTTCTACGGGATGTCGACCTTTGAAGGGCCGATGATGGCGATCAAGACCGTCAACGCCCTCTCCCATTACACCGACTGGACCATCGGCCACGTCCACGCCGGCGCCCTGGGCTGGGTGGCGATGATCACGTTTGGCTCGCTGTACCACATGATCCCGAAAATCTTCGGGCGCGCGCAGATGCACAGTGTGGGGCTGATCAATATGCACTTCTGGCTGGCGACCATTGGCACGGTGCTGTACATCGCGTCGATGTGGGTCAACGGCATCACCCAGGGCCTGATGTGGCGGGCGGTGAACGATGACGGCACCCTCACCTACTCGTTTGTGGAAGCGTTACAGGCCAGCCATCCGGGATTTGTGGTGCGATTCGTCGGCGGGGTGTTCTTCCTCAGCGGCATGTTGCTGATGGCGTACAACACCTGGCGCACCGTGCGTGTGGCGGATTTGAAGGTGGCGCAGCTTGACGCGCAGATCGCCTGATGTGGGAGATAGCGCTGAACCTGGCGGCGGTGATCGGCCTGTATGGCGCGGTGGAGTATTGCCTGCGGGGCCAGTCGAAGGAGAGCCTGGATGAGGCCAGCCTGATGCCGTTCGCCGATGACCCGGAAGTGGCACGGCGGGTGGAGCTGGCCACGGGCAAGCGGGTCAACGCGGTGGCGCCTGAGGAAACAAAGCAGGACTGGGGCAATATAGAGATCTAATTGTGGGAGCGGGCTTGCTCGCGAATGCGGTGGTTCAGTCAACATATACAGCGACTGACACACCGCTTTCGCGAGCAAGCCCGCTCCCACACAAGCACCACATTGAGCGACTAGCCGCGTTCGCGGGGAATCAGGCTCTGCAACTGCAACGCCAGGAAGTTGGCATCGAAGCCGAACGTATCCGGGTCTTTCAAACCATTGGTTTTCTTCCACAGCCAGTCGTTTTTCCCCGGCAGCAATACCAGGGAAATGCTGCCGTAGCGGGCGGCGGTCAAGCCCATCACCGACAGCGAAATCAAACCGCCGGCGCCCATCACATCCGGCACGAACTCCACCGGTTTGCCGGCGATATGGATGGTCAGTTTCTCGGTCTTGAAGGTGGAGGTCTCCACCGGCACGCTGGGGCCGGAAGCCACGTACGCCTCGCGCTGCACTTCCAGCAAACCGACCGTCTTCACAGGCGCAAGCCACTGCTCGATCTGGCCGAACAACTCGCCGATCTTCTGCGCCCAATGGGCCGACTGCACTTCGAACTGCTGTTTCTTGTGGGCTTCGCTGTCGGCGTAATGACGCAGCATCTCGCCCAGTTGTTGTACATCGTCCATTGCCGTGTTCCTTGGGTGACCCATGTTGCGAGCCTTGATCATGGCAGATGCCGCACACCGGCGTATGACTAAAGCGCAGCGCGCGGGTAATGTGGTGCCCTCGCCCGTCCAATTCAGGAGCATCGCATGCGCACCATCGGCCTTATCGGCGGCATGAGCTGGGAGTCCAGCGCCGAGTATTACCGCATCATCAACCAGAACGTGCGCGACCAGCTCGGGCCGCTGCGCTCGGCACAACTGTTGATGTACAGCGTCGACTTCGGCCCGGTGGAGCAGGCCCAGCACGCCGGGCGCTGGGACGACGCGGCGCTGATCCTCGAAGACGCCGCCCGCCGCCTGCAAGCCGGGGGCGCCGAGTGCATCGTGCTGTGTACCAACACCATGCACCTGGTAGCGCCGCAGATTGAAGCGGCGGTGTCGATACCGTTTCTGCATATTGCAGACGCTGCCGGCGCGGCGGCCGTGGAAGCTGGCACCCTGAGCGTTGGCCTGCTGGGTACCGCGTTTACCATGGAGCAGGAGTTTCTCAAGTCACGCCTGGCGGCACAGGGGCTGACCGTGCTGGTGCCGGACGCTGAAGAGCGCCAGGCCGTGCACCGGATCATCTATGAGGAATTGTGTGTCGGAGTGATCAGCGACGCATCGCGCGAGGTGTACCAGCGGGTGATCGAGTCTTTGGCCGCCCGTGGCGCCCAGGCCATCATCCTCGGCTGTACGGAAATCAGCCTGTTGATCAAGCCGCAGCACAGCAACCTGCCCTTGCTGGACACCACCGAGCTGCATGCGCAGGCTGCGGTGGCGTTTGCGTTGCAGGACGACTAGGCCGGCTTGCGGATGCGCGCCATGGTCAGCGTGTCGACGAATGCGCCGTCACGCACGGCGTAGTCGCGCAGCAGGCCTTCGGTCTCGAAGCCGAACTTGTGGTACAGCCGGTGGGCGGCTTCGTTGTCGGCGTACACCGTGAGTTCCACCCGGTGCAGGTTCATCCAGTTATCCGCCACCTCCAGCGCCGCGCCCAGCAGCCGGGAGCCCACGCCCTTGCCCTGCCAGGCGGTGGCGACGCCCATGCCGAATGAACCGACGTGGCTTTGGCGCACGCGCAAATACTGTTCCAAACCCAGCTGGCCGATCACTTCACCGGCATGCAGCGCCACCAGCTGTAGCCGCCGCTCGTTGTCCTGCACCAGGCGTTTGCGCCAGCCCTCGACCGACTGGAAAGGCATTTGCAGCACCTGACGGCATACAGCCGGGTCGTTGTAGAGCGCAGCGACGCCTTCAAGATGGGCCTCGGTGAAGCGCGTGATAACGATCTTGGGTTCAGGTGTGTGCATGGTGTTTCGTCCTTTGAAAAACACGTGGCCGACCAGTGTAGGCGGCAAGGCCCCAGAATGGCGAGCCCTGCACTGCACTCATCGGGAACGCGCAGCCACCAATTTCCAGACCCGGGCAATGTCCGAGGCGCGCTCGCGCAACAGGCGCGGTGCCTCGCTGCAGGCCTGTTCCAGGGTAGTCGGGCCGGACGGCAAGGCGAACGCGGCATCCACGCCGTGGGCGTACATTTGCTCGTAGCCATCCCCCAATGTGCCGGCGATCACGATCACCGGCACGTTGTGCTGCCTGGCGATTCGCGCCACGCCAAACGGGGTCTTGCCGCGCAGGGTCTGGGCGTCGAACCTGCCTTCGCCGGTGATCACCAGGTCGGCGCCACGCACGGCTTGCTCAAGCCCAACAAGCTCTGCGACCACTTCAACACCCGCGCGAAACTGCGCGCCAAGGAACGCCTTGGCGGCGAAACCCAAGCCACCGGCGGCGCCGCTGCCGGGTTCGTCACGTACATCCTTGGGCAATACCTTGGCGCAGTGATCGGCGAAATGGCCGAGGGCCGCATCCAGTTGTTCGACTTGCTGGGGATTGGCGCCCTTTTGCGGGCCAAAAATCGCCGAGGCCCCGTGAGGACCGCATAAAGGGTTGTTCACGTCGGCGGCGATTTCGAAGCGCACTTCGTTCAGGCGGGGGTCCAGTTGCTCAAGGCTGATGCGCGACAGCTTGCCCAGCGCCAGGCCGCCAAGGGGCAGCGCTGCTCCCTCGGCATCAAACAACTGCACACCCAGGGCTAGCATCGCCCCGGCGCCGCCGTCGTTGGTGGCGCTGCCGCCAATGGCCAGGATGATGCGCTGGGCGCCGGCATCCAGGGCGGCGCGGATCAGTTCGCCAGTGCCGAAGGTGCTGCTGGAACACGCATTTCGCTGACCCGGTGGCACGAGTTGCAGGCCGCTGGCTTCGGCCATTTCGATGATTGCGGTGTGGCTCTCGGCCAACCAGCCCCAATGCGCGTCGACACTGCCGCCCAATGGCCCTTGCACACGGCTGGTGCGCAGCTCGCCCTGGCAGGCGGCGAGTACCGATTCCACCGTGCCCTCACCACCGTCCGCCATTGGGCACTTGATCAGCTCGGCGTCGGGCCACACGCTGGCCAACCCCTCGGCAATGGCATTCGCCACGCCTTCAGCACTCAGGCTGTCCTTGAACGAGTCGGGGGCGATGATGATTTTCATGGGCTTTCTCCGGTTTTTATAACGCCCATGCTGCCAGTTGGCACCGGCAATAACGCCGGTCCATTGCACAAGAGTGGCTGGGGTTTGTTGTTCATTTGGACAAAGCTTGCGGCAATAGCTGCACGCCGAGGTACAACGCGAGCATGCCGTCGAGGGTCAGCGGGTCGACGCCGCTCAGCTCGGCGATGCGTTCCATGCGGTAGCGCAGGCTGTTGCGGTGGATCCCCAGGGCATCGGCGCAGGCCTGGCTTTGGCCGTCGTGGTCGCACCAGCTGCGCAGGGTCGCCAGCAACTGGCCGTTGCTGTCCTTGGCCAGTACCTTGCGCAGCGGGTTGAGCAGTTCGTCGAGGGCGTCGTCGTTGCGGTGGCGCCAGAGCATGACCGGCAGGCGGTAGCGATTGAGGGTCAGCAACCGCGATTCGGGCAGCACATCACGGCCATAGGCGAGCAGGTCGCCGACCCGCCGGTAACAACGGCGCAGGCCGGCCAGCCCGTCCGCTTGCCCGCCGACGGCGACCCGCAGGATATTCCAGCCCAGGCCGTCGAGCTTTTCCAGCAGGCGCGGGTTATCGACTTGCACCGACGCCGGCCGGCACCACAGCAGGGAAAACTGCGCGGAGCTGACGCACCAGCTGTCGGGGTAGCGCGAGGTCAGCCAGGCGCTCAAGGCCTCGGCCGACTGGCCGCTGCCCAGCTCGAACAGGTACGGCGTGCGCGCCAGCTGCGGCTTGAGGCCCAGTTGCTGGGCTTCATCCACCAGGCGCGGCGAATCGCCGGTCTCGGCCAGCAGCAGTGCCAGCAGATCATCGCAGCGCTGGCGCCGCCATTGCTGCTCGGCTTGCTGGTGACGCTGGCTGACCAGCATTTCGGCGGTCATGCGCACCAGTTCGGCATAGGTGCGCAGCAATTCCGGCTCACCGGTAATGCCCAGCACGCCGATCAGGCGCTGGTCGTGCAGCAGCGGCAGGTTGATCCCGGGTTGCACGCCCTTGAGGTGCTTGGCGGTCTGGCCGTCGATTTCCACCACCCGCCCGTTGGCCAGCACCAACTGCGCGCCTTCGTGGCGGGTGTTGATCCGCTCGGGTTCGCCGCTGCCCAGGATCAGGCCCTGGCTGTCCATGACGTTGACGTTATAGGGCAGGATCGCCATGGTGCGATTGACGATATCCTGCGCCAGGTCATGATCCAGCTCGAACATGGGGCTAAATTCCTGAAAAAAACCGGTTGTTCATAGGCACAGCGCAAACCATGCTTCACTGTGCGCGAGCACAAAGACAGCACCCCTTGAGGTGGCCGAGACTCGTTGGGCGATCAACGTTACCCTCGCATCGCGAAAAATCATAATAAAGAGAGACTGCCATGTCACAGAGCGCCGCTGTTACCCAGGCCACCGATGACGATAAAAACGCCGTATACAAGCGCATCACCCTGCGCCTGATCCCCTTCATTTTCATCTGCTACCTGTTCAACTACCTCGACCGCGTCAACGTCGGCTTTGCCAAGTTGCAGATGCTCGACGACCTGAAATTCAGCGAGACCGTGTACGGCCTCGGTGCCGGGATCTTCTTTATCGGCTACGTGCTGTGCGGCGTGCCGAGCAACCTGGCGCTGACCAAATTCGGTCCACGGCGCTGGATTGCGCTGATGATGATCGTCTGGGGCGCCCTGTCCACCTGCCTGTTGTTCGTTACCACACCGACGCACTTCTACGGCTTGCGCCTGCTGACCGGCGCCGCTGAAGCCGGGTTCTTCCCGGGCGTGGTGCTGTACCTCTCGCAGTGGTTCCCGACCTTCCGCCGTGGGCGGATCATGGCGCTGTTCATGTCGGCGATTCCGGTCTCCGGCCTGCTCGGCAGCCCGTTCTCCGGCTGGATCCTCAACCACTTCGCCGCCGGCCAGGGCGGGCTTGCGGGCTGGCAGTGGATGTTCCTGCTGCAAGGCGTGCCGACGGTGATCCTCGGCGCCCTCGCCTACTTCCTGCTCAGCGACAGCTTTGCCAACGCCAAGTGGCTCACGCCCCATGAGCGCGCGGTGCTGGAAGCCGACCAGGCGACCGACCTGGCCAACAAGCCGAAGACCACCAGCGACTCGCTGCTGGAAGTGTTCAAGAACCCGGCGATCTGGGCGTTCGGCCTGATCTACTTCTGCATCCAGAGCGGTGTGTACGCCATCAACTTCTGGCTGCCATCGATCATCAAGAACATGGGCTTCAGCGATAACCTGGTGATTGGCTGGTTGAGTGCGATCCCGTACCTGCTGGCGGCGGTGTTCATGCTGCTGGTGGGCCGCTCTGCCGACTTGCGCAAGGAGCGTCGCTGGCACCTGGTGGTGCCGATGCTGATGGGCGCGATCGGGCTGGTGATTGCGGTGAACTTTGCAACCACGCCGGCCATTGCGATCCTCGGCCTGACCATCGCCACCATGGGTGCCCTCACCGGCCTGCCGATGTTCTGGCCGGTGCCAACCGCGATGCTCAGCGCAGGTGCGGCAGCGGGTGGTCTGGCGTTGATCAACTCCATGGGCCAGATGGCGGGGTTCCTCAGCCCGTATATCGTCGGGTTTGTGAAAGATGCCACCGGGTCTACGGACCTGGCGCTGTACCTGCTGGCGGCGGTGATCGTCGCGGGCAGTGTGCTGGCGTTGCGCATGACGCGCACACTCAAGGCTTGAATCAGCGCTGACCGGTGCCGCGATATCGAGGGCGGCGCCGGTCATCTATCTGCTCATATAAAGGCGTGTTTTTATAGGCAAACTACCGCCTGACAGCCGTATTAACCTCTACGCCCATTCCAGGTAACAAATAGGCTACAACCTTTACCCAGCCTTTACTTTCGTACCCCATCATCCCGTCCGAAACCGCTGTCTGAAGCCTATGCCCGGGGATATTATCAAGACCGGTTCGGTGCATACGTAGAGGACTTATCATGATCAGTCGACTCTCAAAAATGAAAGTAGCCATGTTGCTCATTGCCACCCTCGCCATCGCAGGGCAAGCAGAAGCCCGTGGAGGATATGGCTATGGCTGGGGTCACGGTTATGGGTACGGGCATGGCGGTGGTTGGGGCTGGGGTGGCCCGGCTTTACTGGGTGCGGTTGTCGGCGGCCTCGTAGTGGGTTCGGTGGTCGCCAACTCCCAGCCTCCGGTCTATGTGCAGCAGCAACCGGTTTACGTGCAACCGCAGCCGGTGTACATCCAACAGCCGCCACCGGTCTATTACCAGGCGCCGCCTCCAGGCTATTACTACCCGCCACAACCGGTTCCGGTGCCACGTTATTAAGCACGGCCCTATTACTGATAATGCAGGTCCCGCCTGAAAGCGGGACCTTTTTTATTCAGCTGCCTTTAGAGTAATCCGCCGCCGTCGACATCAATCACGCTACCGGTGATAAACCCGTTCTCCATCGCCAACACATACCCGGCAGCCACTTCTTCGGCCTGCCCCACGCGCCCCACCGGCAACGCCCCGCCCGCCTTGGCAAACATTGCCAGTCGCTGCTCATCGGACAACCCGGCATACGCCTCGGTGTCGATCACCCCCGGGCTGACCACATTGACCCGCCGTGGCGCCAGTTCCTTGGCCAGTTGCTTGCCCAGCGCTTCGGTCGCCGCATTGATGCCGGTCTTGATGAATTGCCCCGCAACCGTTTTGCGCCCCAACTGCCCCGACGTCAGGGTGATGCTGCCGCGCTCGGCGAGAAATGGCAGCGCCGACTGGATCGCCCGCAGCGAACCCCAGAGCTTCACGTTGAAGTTGTCTTGCGCCAGGTTCAGGTCGGTCTCGATCAGGGCCTTGGCCTGCACCGCAGGCCCTGCGGTGTAGACCAGATGGTCAAACGGCCCCACGGTTTCGAACAAGCGCTGTAATGAGGCTGCGTCGGTCACGTCCACCTGCTCGCTACGCACCCCGTTCTCCACGGTTGAAGACAAGCGCCGCCCGGCCAGCACCACGTGGGCACCGCGTGCCACGGCCTGCTTGGCCACCGCGGCACCAATGCCGCTGCTGCCGCCAATGACGATGATGGTTTTGCCGTTGAGGGGAGATGTCATGGGGAAATACCTGGCTGAGAAAATGAGCTTTCATCTTCCCAGCTTGGCAATCGTTGAAAAATCCCGGTAAAACGACAAGATCTTTAAAGGATTTTTACAAATGAGCTCAATCCTCGACCTTGAAGTGTTCGTGCGCACTGCTGACACCGGCAGCCTGTCGGCAGCTGCCCGCAGCCTCAGCCTGACCCCGGCCGCAGCGAGCATTGCCCTCAAGCGCCTGGAAACCCGCCTGGGCATCCGGCTGCTGGCGCGTTCCACCCGCAGCATGCGCCTGACCGAAGAAGGCCGGCGCTACCTCGACAGTGTGCGCGTGGCCCTGGAGGCGCTGTCGGAAGGCGAACAGGCGGTCAAGCAGCAAGGCCAGAGCCTGAGCGGGTTACTGCAATTGGCCGCGCCCTCGGATTTCGGGCGCAATGTGCTGCTGGGCTGGCTGGATGAGTTCAAGCTCGAACACCCGAACGTGCGCCTTCAGTTGCTGCTCAACGACAGCAATGCCGACCTGTTCCGCGAAACCGTCGACATCGCCCTGCGTTTCGGCGTACCACGGGACTCCAGCCTGGTCGCGTTGCCGGTGGTGCCCGACCACACGCGGGTGGCGTGCGCCAGCCCCGACTACCTCGCGCGCCACGGTACGCCACGCCTCCCCCAGGACCTGGCACAACAAAGCACGCTGCGCTATATGCGCCAGGGTCGGGCGAACAACACCTGGTACTTTCGCCAGGGCGAGGTGCTGCAGGAAGTCGAGGTCGGCGGCGACTACCTCAGTGATGACGGCGAGATCGTGCGGCGCTGGGCATTGGCCGGGCACGGCATCGCCTATAAAGCGCGGCTGGATGTAGCGCGCGATATCAAGGCCGGGCGCCTGGTGCCGTTGCTCACCGATTGGCAAGGCGAACCGACCCCGTTCAATCTGATGTGTCCCCATCGGTTGCAGGTGTCGGAGCGAGTCAAGGTACTGCACCGCTTCCTGCAACTGCGCTGCGCCGAACTATTACCGCAATAACCGTCGCGGGGCTTGTTCCAGAGCCTTGCTCTCTGGTATTGGATAGGGCCTGTCTCCCCCTTTTGAGGTGTTCACGATGATTTACCGCACACTGGGCCAGTCCGGGTTGAAGGTCAGCGCACTGACCCTGGGCAGCATGATGTTTGGCGAGCAGACCAACACCGAGGACTCGCTGCGCATCATCGACAAGGCCTGGGATCAAGGCATCAACTTTATCGACACCGCCGACGTCTACACCGCAGGGCGCTCCGAGGAAATCGTCGGCGAAGCCATCGCCCGCCAGCGCCAGGATTGGGTGCTGGCCTCGAAGGTCGGCATCGGCCCGGCGGATGGCCTGCCGAACCGCAGCGGCCTGAGTCGCAAGCGGATTTTCAATGCGCTGGAAGCCAGCCTGACGCGCCTCGACACCGATTACCTGGACATCTATTACCTGCACCGCGAAGACCACAACACGCCACTGGAAGTCACGATTTCAGCGATTGGCGACTTGATCCGCGAGGGCAAGATCCGCCACTGGGGCTTGTCCAACTACCGCGGCTGGCGGATCGCCGAAGTGATCCGCGTGGCCGAGCGCCTGGGGGTGGACAAACCGATCATCAGCCAGCCGCTGTACAACATCGTCAACCGTCAGGCCGAGGTGGAGCAGATCACCGCCGCCGCCGCGTATGGCCTGGGCGTGGTGCCTTACAGCCCGCTGGCCCGTGGCGTGCTCAGCGGCAAATATGCGCCGGACGTAACGCCTGAAGCCGGCAGCCGTGCCGGGCGCCAGGACAAGCGCATCCTGGAAACCGAATGGCGCGTTGAATCCCTGCGCATCGCCCAGCAGATCCAGCAATACACCCAGGGCCGTGGCGTGGGGATTGTCGAGTTCGCGATTGCCTGGGTCCTGAACAACTCGGCGGTCAGTTCGGCGATTGTCGGGCCGCGCACCGAGGCGCAGTGGGATGCCTACACCGGCGCGCTGGAGGTGAAGATCACGGCGGAGGACGAAGCATTCATCGACTCGCTGGTCACGCCAGGGCATGCGTCGACGCCAGGGTTCAATGATGTGAGCCACTTTGTGTCGGGGCGAGTTGCCCGGCCATAAGTCCCTTTTATGGGGGGATCTGAGAAATCCTCCCATAAACCGCTCCAAAACAGAGCAAACATCTCACCTCAAAAGCACTATATTCCCTCCCTGAAATCCCCCCTTCTTTTGTATCAATCGGCTTTCGTGAGGACAGTGTGTCTAAAGGTGTTGTGTTATCGGTCTTGGCCTCGGTGTTGTTTGCCGTGATGTATTACTTCACGTCGCTGCTTACGCCCTTGAGCGGCCTGGAGATCTTCGGCTGGCGCATGTTGTTGACGGTGCCCTGCATGACCGTGTTCATGATTGTCAGCGGCGAGTGGCGACGGGTGTGGGAACTGGTTCGCCTAGTTGCGGCCAAACCCGCGCTGATCGGCGGGGTCGTGGTGTCTTCGGCCCTGCTGGGGGTGCAGTTGTGGCTGTTCATGTGGGCGCCGCTCAACGGTCGCAGCCTGGATGTATCGCTGGGCTATTTCCTGCTGCCATTGACGATGGTGCTGACCGGTCGGCTGGTGTATGGCGAACAATTGTCACGCCTGCAAAAGATTGCGGTGTTCTTCGCCGGTGCTGGTGTGCTGAACGAGTTGTATCAGGTGGGCGGATTCTCCTGGGCAACCCTGGTAGTGATTATCGGCTACCCGGTTTACTTCGTACTGCGCAAACGCCTGAAGACCGACCACCTCGGCGGGCTGTGGCTCGATATGGCGCTGATGTTGCCGGTGGCACTGTGGTTCGTGCAAAGCGGCGAACAGGGTTTTGCCGTGCTCGACGCCCACAAGGGCTTGTACGCCTTGATCCCGATGCTGGGCTTGATCAGTGCGTCGGCGCTGGTGTGCTACGTCGTCGCCAGCCGCTTGTTGGCCTTCAGCCTGTTCGGGCTGCTCAGCTATGTAGAACCGGTGCTGCTGCTCGGCGTGGCCTTGTTGTTGGGCGAAAGCATCAAGGCGGGGGAATGGCTGACGTATCTTCCGATCTGGCTCGCGGTGATGGTGCTGGTGTTTGAAGGCTTCAAGCATTTGGTGCGTCAGCAGAAGGCCTGACAGCGCTTTTTTTTGCTGCCATTTCGAGCATTACAGCCGTTTGCGACAACCCCCCTCGGATGGCCCCGTAATACGGAATCCTGCCTTGGATTTCGTCGCCTATTTGCGTCAGTGCGGCGTCCATTTGCGCCTTTTCAACGCCAAACAGCTTACCGAGCCGGTTGCCATGGTTGAGTTCAAGCAAGGTGCCGGTGACGGGGTTTTTGACGATTTTTTCGATGGACTGCGCCACATCCTCAGGCACGCCCAGTGCGATCAAGGCCGTCCCAATGCCTGAACCCGGATTCTTCAGTTGGCGGATGAACTCGTCGAACAGCCCCCATAAATCGTTGGCACCCACATTATCCAGGCTGACACTGACGACCGTTTTCAAGTACTGCTCTCGCGAAACAGGCGACAGCGGCTGGTCATTGTTCAGGCCGTTTTTCACAAAGTAGAAGTTGCCCTTGTTACCTCCTCCATGGAAGTTGCCGTAGGCATCGTACTGATAGAGTACGGTTTCTCCGTCCGGACGTGTGCCTGCGAAAGTCACCCGGCCATCACGGGTCTCAACTTTCAGGTAGGTCCCCGTCAGCCCGTTGACCGGTACCGGCGGCACGCTTGGGTGCTTGTCCAGGCGATTGAAAATATCGCCCTTTTCGTAGCCAAAAGGCCCGACCACGGCATTGATATCGCCTGCGGCGAAGCGCGTCATCGTGTCTTTTACCCGCTTTGTCTGATCGGCAGGCGCATTGCGGGAAAAATGCCCGGCAAATACATCCAACTTGTCAGGGTCGATGGCGACCTCTTTGAGCCAGGCGTTCATTTCTTCAAGGTTATTGAATTCGAAGAACGAATTGCCCTCCACGTCAGGAATGTACAACAGGATATTCGTTCCGGTTTCAGAGGCGGGTACGCGTTTGACCACCAGAATGTCGCTCGACTGGATCCCGTCCACCGCGAACGTGCAGACCTGCGCGCCGACGGTTGATGAGGTACCCGGGGCCAATACGGCATTGGCCAGTTCGACGCCTGCGGCGGTCAGCTCGCCCTGCGCACTGCTCCATTCCACGTTCGAGGAAAACGTCACGCGGGCGACAGTGGCAGGACTTAATGGGGAGGGAACAGTTGGGGCCAAGGGACTGATGGCGGGTACGTCGTTGACGGCTGCTGCCTGATTCAAACCTGGAGGTGGACTACCGGTGTGCGTAATGACTGTCATACATGAACCTCAACTGGGCATATGACACTGAGTAACGCTGGCAGTGAATTCCGTTCCTGGCCGCTAGCAACCGCCTATGTCCCGATGTTTCTGCCGGGCAACAAAAAGCCCGGCCAGGTGCAATCCCGGTCGGGCTTTTTTGTGTATCGCCCAGGCGATCAGTCAGCGGTCAACACACCACGACGCACTTGGTCGCGCTCGATGGATTCGAACAGCGCCTTGAAGTTGCCTTCACCAAAGCCGTCGTCACCCTTACGCTGGATGAACTCGAAGAACACCGGGCCCATCAGGGTTTCCGAGAAGATCTGCAGCAGCAGGCGCTTGTCCCCCGCCACTGACGAGCCGTCCAGCAGGATGCCCCGTGCCTGCAGTTGATCCACCGGCTCGCCGTGGTTCGGCAGGCGGCCTTCGAGCATCTCGTAGTAGGTGTCTGGCGGCGCGGTCATGAAGCGCATGCCGATCTTCTTCAACGCATCCCAGGTCTTGACCAGGTCATCGGTGAGGAAGGCAACGTGCTGGATGCCCTCGCCGTTGAACTGCATCAGGAACTCTTCGATCTGCCCGGCACCCTTGGACGATTCTTCGTTCAGCGGGATGCGGATCATGCCGTCCGGGGCGCTCATGGCCTTGGAGGTCAGGCCGGTGTATTCGCCCTTGATGTCGAAATAGCGCGCCTCACGGAAATTGAACAGCTTCTCGTAGAAGTTCGCCCAGTAGGCCATGCGGCCGCGGTACACGTTGTGAGTCAAGTGGTCGATGACCTTGAGGCCCGCGCCCACCGGGTTGCGCTCGACACCTTCGAGGTACACGAAGTCGATGTCATAGATCGAGCTACCTTCACCAAAGCGGTCGATCAGGTACAGTGGCGCGCCGCCAATGCCCTTGATCGCCGGCAGGTTCAACTCCATCGGGCCGGTTTCGATATGGATAGGCTGGGCGCCCAGTTCCAGGGCCCGGTTGTAGGCCTGTTGCGAGTCCTTGACGCGAAACGCCATGCCGCACACCGACGGGCCGTGCTCGGCCGCAAAGTAGGAGGCGATGCTGTTGGGTTCGTTGTTGAGGATCAGGTTGATCTCGCCCTGCCGGTACAGGTGTACGTTCTTGGAACGGTGGGTCGCGACCTTGGTGAAGCCCATGATCTCGAAGATCGGCTCCAGGGTGCCCGGGGTTGGCGATGCGAATTCGATGAACTCAAAGCCCATCAGGCCCATTGGGTTTTCGTACAGGTCTGCCATTTTCGGTGCCTCATCATCATTCTTGTAATTAACAAATGTTTATTTGCGAGCAAGGATGAGGTCAGCGGGTGGCGCACAGGAGATACCCCGCACGCTGCGGGCGAGGAAGTCACCAAAGATGAGGGGGGACCCGAGTAGCTTCATGGTTACATCAGTCTCTGACGGGCGAGGCTTGCGTTAGCGCAAGTCCTTATTCTTGTATGCGTAAATCGATTCTACACAGCGTAAACAGATTTGTCCGTACTCTTATCTGATCCCCATTGCCCTGGCCCGCGCAAGGGGTTTGTTGCACAGATAGATGCCCAGCAGAATGACCGCCCCACCCAGCAGCATCGGCACGGTCAGTTGCTCGCCAAGCAGCAATGCGCCGCAGATCACTGCCGTCAGCGGATTGAGGGCGATAAATACACCCGCACGGGTGGCGCCGATGCGGCGCAGGCCATCGTAGTAGCCGATGTAGGCCAGTGCCGAGCCCAGCACGCCCAGGTACAGCAAACTCATCAGTTGGGGCAGATCAATCCGGCCCAATGCGGCCACCGTTAGTCGGCCCGTCACCAGCGTGGTGATCGTCAGCATCAGCGTGCCCAGCAGGATCGACCAGGTCACGGTTTGCAACGGCCCCAGGCGCTGGTTGAGACCCCGGGAAAACAGCGAGTACACGCCCCACCCCACCACGCAGCCGAAAATCAGCAAGTCGCCGACCCACGCATCTGCCGTGCCCTGCAGCAACTGCGGGTTGCGACTGACGATCACCAGCCCTGCGCCACCCAGGCACAGCGCGATCCCCACCAGCTTGAAGCAGCCCAGGCGTTCCTTGAACAGCAGCCACGAGGCCAGGCCAATCACTGCCGGGTTCAGCGCCACGATCAACGACGCCCGGGACGCATTGATGTAATGCAGGCCGTAGAAAAAACACAGGTTGTAGAAAAAGATCCCGAAAAAGCCCAGCACCATCAATTGCATCCATTGCGCGGTGGTCGGACGCACCAGGCGAATACGCGCGGCGCCCAGGAAGGCCAGCAGCGCCAGGCTGGCCAGTGCAAAGCGCACGGTCGCCGCCAACAGTGGGTCCAGGCCTGCCGCCAGATAGCGCCCGGCAACGAAGGTGCCGCCCCAGATCATGGTCACGGCCGCCAGCTTCAGATACGTCAGACGGTCAGGGCTCGGGTTCATCAGATTTCTACTCACAAGACACGGGATTGGCTTATTGTTTGGCTAATCCCCGATCATCGTAAAATGAGTAAATACTCATGACCCTTACCCAACTGGAAATCTTTTCCCTGGTGGCCGAACTGCAAGGTTTCACCAGCGCCGCCAATCGCCTGGGCATCAGCCAATCGGCGGTGTCCCATGCGATCAAATCCCTGGAGCAGGAACTGGGTGTGGAGTTGATCCGACGTCATCAGTCCCAGGTCGAACTCAGCGATATCGGCCAACAACTGCTGTTGCGCGCCCGGGCCATGCTCGGGTTGGCCAACACGCTGCAACAGGAAGCCGCCGATGCCCGCGGGATGAAGCGCGGCACGCTGCGCATCGGCTCGTTCGGGCCGACCTCATCGATTCGCTTGTTGCCCGCGATCCTGCGGCATTTTCGCGAGCAGCATCCGGGCATCGAGGTGCATGTCGACGAAGGCCCCGATCGCCAGGTGACGCAGTGGCTGGAAGAGCGGCGCGTCGACGTTGGGTTTGTGGTGCTGCCTGAAGAGCGCTTCGATACGTTCCCGTTGATTGAGGACCAACTGGTCGCGCTGCTGCCCTTGGGGCATCACTTGGGCGCGCAGCCAAGTGTCAGCCTGAAAGCGCTGTGTGGTGAACCTTTTATCCTGACCCAGGCCGGCTCTGCCGAACTGGTCTCAAGGCTGTTCGTCGGTGCAGGGTTGCAGCCGGATGTGCGTTACCGCTGCTCACAGCTGCTCAGCACCCTGGACACCGTGCGCCGGGGCGACGGCGTGACCATTGTTGCCGAGTTGTCGCTGCCTGAATCCACGCAGGCGGATTACCTGATCAAACCGCTCAAGCCTGCCGTCAAACGCCAGGTGGGGCTGGCGGTACTGGACCGTCGGCAGTCCTCGCCGGCAACCCTGGCATTTATTCAACTGGCCACACGGTTGAAGCTTTATTGAACATGCACAGACGCCTGCCGCCATCTATCATGGCCAATACCGATACGCTTTGTTGGAAGGCCACCGAGGTTGTCCCGACCGCATTTGAGCGTCCTATTGCCCTCTCCCGCTACAGGCTGCGCAAATGCCACTGACCGTCAAAGGCCCCCGAAAGGCCTCTACTCGCCATCTGATCACCCTGCTCAGTGGCGCGCTGCCCATTTTGCTGGGTGTGCTTATCCTGTATTGGCAAGCCGGGCGCACCCTCGAGCACAGCACCGCGCAAACCGCCCAGGAGGCCGTGCGCCAGTTTGACCTGATGCTCGACAACACCGCCCTCGCCGCCCAGGACCTGCTGCCACTGGCCGGCCATGAATGTGATAACCCGACTCAACTGAAGCTGCGGGAACAGGTCACCCGCCGGCCGTTCGTGCGCGCCACCACCTTGTCCTGGCAGCGCAACATCTATTGCAGCTCGTTGTTTGGCGGCAACTACCAGTCACCGGTCAACCCTGAGGACTACGTCGGCGGCCGTCTCTGGCTGATGAAAGGCAACCCGGTGACACCCGACACCGCATTGCTGGTTTATCGCCTCACCGAGGGAGACCGGGGGGCCTTTGCCTCCATCGATGGCTACCACCTGACAAACGCCTTGCGCCTGATCAGCCGATATACCGACCTGGTGTTGCAGGTGGGGCCTAACTGGCTGGCGGCGGATGGCAAGGTGCACAGCACAACGCTGCCGACATTTTCCGTCGCGCATCATCATCTCGACTCCACACGGTATACCTACAGCGTGGAAGCCGGGATGCCGGAGGGTGAAACCTGGCGCTACATGCAGGCGCGGTATCCTGCACTGTTCGTTCTGGTGGTGTTTTTCGGCGTGCTGGCAGGCATCCTCGCCCACTGGCTGCAAAAGCGCTCATCGGCACCGACCCTGGAACTGCAACGGGCCCTGGGCGCCAATGAATTTGTGCCCTATTACCAGCCAGTGGTGCGTGGCGACAACATCCGGCAGTGGGCCGGCTGTGAAGTGCTGATGCGCTGGAATCATCCCAGGGAAGGCCTGGTGCGCCCGGACCTGTTCATTCCCCTGGCCGAACATTCGGGCCTGATCGTACCGATGACCCGCGCCCTGATGCGCCAGACCGCCGCACAGTTGGCGCCCCACACCGCGCGGTTTGCCGACAATTTTCACGTGGGCATCAACATTACCGCTCGCCATTGTCACGACCTGGAGCTGGTGGAGGACTGCCGGGAGTTCCTCGCTGCCTTCCCGCCGGGCAAGGTGATCCTGGTCCTGGAGTTGACCGAGCGCGAGTTGATCGAACCCACGGATATCACCCGCCAGCTGTTCCAGGCGCTGCATGAAATGGGGGTAATGATCGCGATCGACGACTTTGGCACCGGCCACTCCAGCCTGGGTTATTTGCGCAACTTCAATGTCGATTACTTGAAGATAGATCAAAGCTTCGTGGCAATGATCGGTGTTGATGCACTCTCGCGGCATATACTCGACAGCATCATTGAACTGTCTGCCAAGCTGGACCTGGGCATCGTTGCCGAAGGCGTCGAAACACAAGAACAATGCGACTATCTGGCGGCCCAAGGCGTTGATTTCTTGCAAGGCTACCTGTTTGGCAAGCCTGTACCTTGCGACGAGTTCATTAGATTCCTGAACAGCCATTGAATAGCCAGCCACTTCAACGGAAATATTGTTATTTATACAAAAGACATGATTTACTCATGACTGATTAACTACTACAATTTTTCCTGCCTGTGCTGAATTGGCAGGAAGGCCACTTTCATTGAGTCGCCTTAAGGCTCTTGGCTTATCGCTTTGTTTGCAGTAGATATCAGCCAAATACACTATTGGAGTATAGATTTTGTCCAGACTCGCCGAATTTCGCGCAGCAGAAAAAGCCCTTCAAGAGCAGCTTGCCCAGCTGGAATCCCTGAAGAACGATGCTGGTTTGAAGAAAGAAATCGAATTCGAAGAAAAGCTGCAAGGGCTGATGAAGACCTACGGCAAAAGCCTGCGCGACATCATCTCCATCCTGGATCCTAACCCGGGCAAGTCCGGCGCTTCCGTCGCTGCCGCACCCAAACAGCGCCGTGCCCGCGTCGTCAAGGTTTACCACAACCCGCACACGGGTGAACTGATCGAAACCAAGGGCGGCAACCATCGCGGCCTGAAGGCGTGGAAAGAACAGTACGGCGCAGCCACTGTAGACTCCTGGCTTCGCGGCTAATGCTTTGCGGCTAGTACAAACGCACTAAGAAAAGCCCTGCACATGCAGGGCTTTTTTGTTTACAGGCATCGATAGTGAAACAAATCAGGACGCTGGCACTTTCAAAAGCGAACTTTAAAAAACATTTCACTTTGTTCAAATCGACTTATTTGTCGCGATGCCTACAACGCTCAAAGTTTAAGGCTGTCACGCACCGAACTGACTTCATCCTTGCTTGATTCGTAAGCGTCGGCCTGGCCTGCGTATGAAAAAACATAGGCCTTATCGGTATCGACAGCCCCCACCAACGTTTGCGACAGCACATGCCGACCGTTCTCGGTGATTACACAGGTAGTTTCCAATGCCTCAAGCCGGCTCAATGTTGTGGGGTGCATCTTGGTGCACACACTTTGATAACCACCCTGGGCAAAGTCCTTCTGGATGGATTTGCGCATTTCCAGCAGCACACCTTGCAGGTTGACCGTATGCCCCGCTTCGATTGGCGTGCCTGTCAACTCCATGACCATCAAGGTCGCGCCATTCTCATCATTCTTTATGGCCCGCTGGCGGGACACCGCCGACGGTTGCGCCGGGGCCTGGTCGTCGGGCGCCACTTCCTCTACCTGCCAGCCGCTGGGCCAATGAATTTCCGGGTCAGCCGCCCATGCAGCGGTGCTGCCCAGCAACAGGCCCAGGGTACTCAACAACGGTGCGCGAAATCCGGTCATTACGAAAAACACTCAAGGTTCAAGCGACAAAGTTTGGGCCCCTGCACCCGCTGGCCGCAAGGGTTGCGTGACCTTTTTCATTTGGCGCAACCGGCAGGGCTGCGTATCATGGACCGGCTGCACGGATGCCAGCCGCAAGCCAAGGGATGCTCCAACCGGAGCCACGTTTGCCCCATTTTTCTCTGGAGGGCCCATGAGCCTGCACGAACTGAACACTTTCCCGGGCGTCACCGCCCAGCCTGACGCCGCCACCACGAACTTCGTATTCAACCACACCATGCTGCGGGTCAAGGACATCACCAAGTCGCTGGATTTCTACACCCGCGTACTGGGTTTTTCCCTGGTTGAAAAACGTGACTTCCCGGAAGCCGAATTCAGCCTGTACTTCCTGGCCCTGGTCGACAAGGCCCAGATCCCGGCCGACGCTGCCGCCCGCACCCAGTGGATGAAGTCGATCCCGGGCATCCTCGAACTGACCCACAACCACGGCACCGAAAACGACGCGGACTTTGCCTACCACAACGGCAACACCGACCCGCGTGGCTTTGGCCATATCTGCATCTCGGTGCCGGACATCGTTGCTGCCTGCGCGCGCTTTGAAGAACTGGGCTGCGACTTCCAGAAGCGCCTGAGTGACGGCCGCATGAAAAGCCTGGCCTTCGTGAAAGACCCGGATGCGTACTGGGTTGAAATCATTCAGCCAACGCCGCTGTAAGGTTCCGCCGGCAATAAAAAACCCCATGATCACTCATGGGGTTTTTCATTTCCGGGCCGGAATTTACGCCGGGGCGGAAGTGCGGATCAGGTGATCGAAAGCACTCAGGGAAGCCTTGGCGCCCTCGCCTACTGCTATTACGATCTGCTTGTACGGCACAGTCGTTACGTCGCCGGCGGCAAAAACGCCTGGCAACGAAGTCTCACCACGTGCATCGACGATGATCTCGCCACGTGGAGTCAACTCCACAGTGCCTTTGAGCCAGTCGGTGTTGGGCAGCAAACCGATCTGTACAAAGATGCCTTCCAGGTCGATAGTCTTGAATTCGCCACTGTCGCGATCCTTGTAGGCCAGGCCGGTAACTTTCTGGCCATCCCCCTTGACCTCACTGGTCAGCGCGCTGGTAATCACGTCAACGTTCGGCAGGCTGTACAGCTTGCGCTGCAACACGGCGTCGGCGCGCAACTTGCTGTCAAACTCAAGCAAGGTCACGTGGCTGACGATACCGGCCAGGTCGATGGCTGCTTCAACGCCGGAGTTACCACCGCCGATCACCGCCACGCGCTTGCCCTTGAACAGCGGGCCGTCGCAGTGCGGGCAGAAGCACACGCCTTTGGCCTTGTATTCCTGCTCGCCCGGTACACCCATTTCACGCCAGCGGGCACCGGTGGCCAGGATCACGGTCTTGGACTTGAGGGTCGCACCGCTTTCGAAACGGATTTCGTGCAGCTCACCGTTGTTTTTCGCCGGGATCAGCGCAGTAGCACGCTGCAGGTTCATGATGTCCACATCGTACTGACGCACGTGGGCCTCCAGGGCGCTGGCGAGTTTCGGCCCTTCGGTTTCCTGTACCGAGATAAAGTTCTCGATCGACATGGTGTCCAGCACCTGCCCGCCGAAGCGCTCGGCTGCAACGCCGGTACGGATGCCTTTACGTGCAGCGTAGATAGCCGCTGCCGAACCCGCTGGGCCACCGCCGACGACAAGTACGTCGAACGCATCTTTGGCGCTGATTTTCTCGGCGGCTTTTTCGATACCGCTGGTGTCGAGCTTGGCGAGGATTTCTTCCAGGCCCATGCGGCCCTGGCCGAAGTTCACACCATTCAAGTAAACGCTGGGCACGGCCATGATCTGACGATCATCGACTTCTGCCTGGAACAGCGCACCGTCGATGGCGACGTGGCGGATGTTCGGGTTCAATACTGCCATCAGGTTCAGCGCCTGGACCACGTCCGGGCAGTTCTGGCACGACAGCGAGAAGTAAGTCTCGAAGCTGAACTCGCCTTTAAGGGCGCGAATCTGTTCAATCACTTCGACACTGGCCTTCGAGGGGTGGCCGCCGACTTGCAGCAGCGCCAACACCAGCGAAGTGAATTCATGGCCCATTGGGATGCCGGCAAAACGCAGGCTGATATCGGCACCCGGGCGGTTGATGGAGAACGATGGCTTGCGCGCATCATTGCCATCGCTTTTCAGGGTAATCAGCGTCGAAAGGCTGGCTACATCCTGCAAGAGGGCAAGCATTTCCTGGGATTTCGCACCGTCATCGAGGGAGGCGACGATCTCGATCGGCTGGGTGACCCGTTCCAGGTATGACTTCAACTGAGCTTTAAGATTGGCGTCCAACATACGGGCGATTTCCTATTAATTCGGTTTATTGCAGACAAAAAAACGCCCGAGCGAATCTCGCCCGGGCGTTTCGAGGGCGGATGCAGCTTACTTAGGTGCGGTAACCCGCCCTTGGCATTTCACAGACTTAGATCTTGCCGACCAGGTCCAGGGACGGAGCCAGGGTGGCCTCGCCTTCTTTCCACTTGGCTGGGCAGACTTCGCCCGGGTGAGCAGCAACGTACTGGGCCGCCTTGATTTTGCGCAGCAGCTCGGAAGCGTCACGGCCAACGCCGCCATCGTTCAGTTCAACGATTTTGATCTGGCCTTCAGGGTTGATCACGAAGGTGCCACGGTCTGCCAGGCCAGCTTCTTCGATCAGCACGTCGAAGTTGCGGGAGATGGTCAGGGTCGGGTCGCCGATCATGGTGTACTGGATTTTGCCGATGGCTGGCGAGGTGTTGTGCCAGGCAGCGTGGGCAAAGTGGGTGTCGGTGGAAACGCTGTAGATTTCGACGCCCAGTTTCTGGAATTCGGCGTAGTTGTCAGCCAGGTCTTCCAGTTCGGTTGGGCAGACGAAGGTGAAGTCGGCTGGGTAGAAGAAGACGACAGACCATTTGCCTTTCAGGTCAGCATCAGTCACGTCTACGAAGTTGCCGTTTTTGTAGGCGGTAGCTTTGAACGGTTTTACTTGGCTGTTGATGATAGGCATCGTTGACTCTCCGTCAGGGTTGTAGAAGGGCTTAGTAAGTTGATGAGGTGAATCCTACCCACTCTCCCGGCCGATGGCTCATTGGCAAACCTGATGCTGACGATTGGTTTTCACTATCAAGAGACTGTATTAATAGAAGAAACCTTGAATCACTCGAGGGATGCCCGGGTCATGCCGAGAAAGGGCGTCGCTTCAACATAGCGCATGGCCGATTTCATGTCTTTCCAGCCGACGTAAGTCATCAACGACTTCAAGTCCCAGCCACTGCGATGAGCCCAGGTAGCGAAGCCCCGGCGCAGGGAGTGGCTGGTGTACTGATCGGCCGCAATCCCGGCGCGCTCCAGCGCCTGGCGCAATAGCGGGATCACGCTGTTGGCGTGCAAGCCCTCCTCGCCCAGGTTGCCCCAACGATCAATGCCGCGAAACACCGGGCCGCGCACCAGCGCTGAAGCGCTGAGCCATTCGCTATAGGCCTGCACCGGGCACAGCCGCAACAGCGCCGGCGTCTGGTAGGTGCGGCCGATATTTTCCCGATCACTTTTGCTGCGCGGTAGATACAGGGTGATGCCCGAACCGGGCACCGCCTGCACGTGCTCGATATTCAGCCGGCACAACTCATCGCTGCGAAAGCCACGCCAGAAACCCAGCAGGATCAACGCTGCGTCACGCTTGGCCCGCAGCCATCGGGGATGGTCTTCTGCGCCTCGGGCGTCGTGGCCTTCCTGTTCGAGGAACTGGATGACCTGCTCCAGGTGCTGCAGCTGTAATGGCTCCGCCTGTTTTTCCTGAGCCGGGTGCAGGGCGCGAATGCCTTTCAGGACTTTGCGCACCACTGGCGCCTTGGTCGGATCAGGAAACCCCTGGCTGGTGTGCCACTGGGCCAGCGCCGATAAACGCAGCTTCAACGTGTTGACCGACAGCACGCCCGCATGCGCCACCAGATAGCGCGCCACGCTGTCGCTGGTCGCCGGCAGGAATCCACCCCAATTCACCTCGAAATGCTCGATTGCCACTCGATAGCTGCGGCGGGTGTTATCGCGGGTGGCCGCATTCAGATAACGGTCCAGCTCACTCATGCCTGTACTGCCATTGGCTGTTGTCCATTTCAAAACCTGTATCACACGGGATAATACGCCAATATCCCATCTGATAAATCATCAATTTCGGCTTTAAAACAATCGTGATATAGTACGTATATACATACTACGTACCACAGTACCAAATCGACGGAGACTCCATGGCTCGCGGCGGCATCAATAAAGCAGTAGTTCAAACGGCACGCCTGGCAATCCTTGCCCGTGGCGAAAACCCGAGCATCGATGCAGTACGCATCGAGATGGGCAATACCGGCTCGAAAACCACGATTCATCGCTATCTGAAGGAGCTGGACGAAAGCGAAACCCGCCAGACCATCACCGAAGCGCCCATTGACGACGAACTGGGTGAACTGGTGGCGCGACTGGCCCAGCGCCTGAAGGAGAAGGCCCAGGAGCCTATCGACCTGGCCCTGGCGCAGTTCCAGCAACAGAAAACCGCCCTGCTCGCCCAGGTTGAGGAGCTGGAAGCGGCCCACTCCCAGCTCAAGCAGCAGTTCGATATCCAGTCCGCCGCCCTGGCCGATGAAAGCGCGGCCTTGCAAAGCACTCGCTCCAGCCTGCAAACCGAGCAAACCCGCAACGCCGGGCTGAGCCAGGCGTGCAGCGATTACGAGTTGCGGATCAACGACAAGGACGAGCAGATTCGCTCACTGGAAGAAAAGCACCTGCATGCCCGGGACGCCCTGGAGCATTACCGCAATGCGATCAAGGACCAGCGTGAACAGGAACAGCGTCGCCATGAAGGCCAGTTGCAGCAGGTCCAGGCAGAGCTGCGCCAGGCCCAGCAGAGCGCGATGGTGCGCCAGGATGAAATCACTCAGTTGCACCGCGATAACGAGCGCCTGCTGATCGAGCATCGGGTGACCGTGAAGGAATTGAGCGCACTGCAGGAACAGGCTCGCCAGGACCGCGAACAGCAGCGTCAATTGAGCGAGCAAGTGAGCGTGATCGACAGCGAGCGTACCCTGTTGCAGGAACGCTTGCGGGTTGCCCAACTGGAGAATCAGGCGCGCCAGGAAGCGCTGGCCGAGCATCAGAAGGCCAACAAAACCCTGGAACTGGACCTGGTCAAGGCCCAGGCCAGTATTGATGCGCTGCGCCTGGCAGCCGTCGTTGCGACGGTGCCGGAAGCAACTACCGAGGGCTGATTACTGCGCCACTGGCGTGCGCATGGTGACGAACTCTTCCGCCGCCGTTGGGTGCACGCCGATGGTTTCATCAAAATGCTGCTTGGTCGCGCCCGCCTTGAGCGCGATCGCCAGGCCCTGCACGATCTCGCCAGCGTCGGGGCCGACCATGTGGCAACCCAGGACCTTGTCGGTCTCGGCGTCGACCACCAGCTTCATCAAGGTCTTTTCCTGGCAGTCGGTCAGGGTCAGTTTCATCGGCCGGAAGCGGCTTTCGAACACCTGCACCTTGTGCCCGTCTTCACGGGCCTGCTCTTCGCTGAGGCCCACGGTGCCGATATTCGGCAGGCTGAACACCGCCGTCGGGATCATCGCGTAGTCCACCGGACGATATTGCTCAGGCTTGAACAAGCGACGTGCCACGGCCATGCCTTCAGCCAGGGCCACTGGCGTCAGTTGCACGCGGCCGATCACATCACCAATCGCCAGGATCGACGGTTCGGCGGTCTGGTACAGCTCATCCACTTCGACAAAGCCGCGCTTGTCCAACTTGACGCCAGTGTTTTCCAGCCCCAGGTTATCGAGCATCGGGCGTCGGCCAGTGGCGTAGAACACGCAATCGGCTTCCAGCACGCGGCCATCTTTCAAGGTGGCCTTGAGGCTGCCATCGGCCTGCTTGTCGATACGCTCGATGTCGGCGTTGAACTGCAGGTCCAGGCCGCGCTTGGTCAGTTCCTCCTTCAAGTGCGTGCGCACCGAGCCGTCAAAACCGCGCAGGAACAGGTCGCCGCGATACAGCAGCGAAGTCTGTGCGCCCAGGCCATGGAAAATCCCGGCGAACTCGACGGCGATATAGCCACCGCCGACTACCAGCACACGCTTGGGCAGCTCCTTGAGGAAAAACGCCTCATTGGAGCCAATGGCGTGCTCGCTCCCCGGGATGTCCGGGATCTGCGGCCAGCCACCGGTGGCCACCAGAATGTGCTTGGCGGTAAAACGCTCGCCGTTGATTTCTACCTGGTGCGGGTCCACCAGCCGCGCATGCCCTTCGTGCAGGGTCACGCCGCTGTTGACCAGCAGGTTGCGGTAGATGCCATTGAGACGGTTGATTTCACGATCCTTGTTGGCGATCAGGGTCGCCCAATCGAAGTTCGCTTCACCCAGGGACCAGCCAAAACCGCTGGCCTGCTCGAAGTCTTCGGCGAAATGCGCGCCGTACACCAACAGTTTCTTCGGTACGCAGCCCACATTCACGCAGGTACCGCCCAGGTAGCGGCTTTCAGCCACCGCCACTTTGGCGCCAAAACCCGCAGCGAATCGTGCAGCGCGCACACCGCCGGAACCGGCACCAATTACATAAAGGTCAAAATCGTAGGCCATTTCACTCTCCTCGGCAGGACAACAGCATACCTGCTGCCGCGCCAGAGGTCAGCGCCTTACCAGCGATACGTCGCGCTGGCCTGCAACGAACGGGTTGCGCCCCAGTAGCAAAGGAAACCGTTGCTGCAGTAGGCCAGGTATTCCTTGTTGAACAGGTTGCTGGCGTTGAGGGCCAGGCGCCAGTTCTGCACGTCATAGTGCGCCGCGGCATCAAACAGCGTGCGCGATGACACCTCCAGCGTGTTGTCGGCGCTGCCGTAGCTCGGCCCGAAATAGCGCGCACCCGCCGCGAAACCGACGCCCTGCAGCGGGCCGTCGTGGAAGGTGTAGTCCGCCCACAGCGAGGCACTCTTGCCCGGGATGCCGGTCGGGTGTTCGCCCTGGTCGCCGTCATTGGATTTGAGGATGCGCTGGTCCATCCAGGTGTAAAAACCGATCAGGCTGAGGTTCGAGGTGACCTCGGCATGGGCTTCCAGCTCGATGCCGCGGGAGCGGATTTCGCCTTTCTGCGTGGCAAAATTGGGGTCGACATCGTCGGTGGTCAGGACGTTTTGCTGACGCAGGTCGAACACTGCCGCGCTGTACAGGCTGCGGGAGCCCACAGGCTGGTATTTAACGCCGGCTTCGTACTGCTTGCCGGTGGTCGGCACAAATGTCGCGCCCAGCCGGTCAGTGCCCAGTTGCGGCTGGAACGATTCGCTGTAGCTGACATACGGCGCAACGCCGTTATCAAACACGTAGCTCAGGCCCGAACGCCAGGTGAGTTTCTCGTCGTGCTGGCGCGTGTTGCTCAGGTTGGCGCCAGTCAACGCGCTGTCCTGATTGTCGTAGGTACGCGCCCAGTCTTGCCGCACACCGATCAGCCAGCGCCAATGGTCGAAGCTGAGCTGGTCCTGCAGGTACACGCCAAACTGGCTCTGGGTGGTGTATTGGTTGATGGACACCGGCACCCTCGGCAAGGCGCTGAAGTCGGGGTTGTAGATATTGATCGCACTCGGGAAATACTGACCGCCCCGGTTGATGGTCTGCAACAGCCGCTGGAAGTCCGCCCCCATCAGCACAGTGTGCTTGACCGGGCCGGTGCTGAAGTCGGACTGCAACTGGTTATCAAGGGCGAACTGGCCAAGGTGCTCATGATTGACGTTGGCCCACAGCGGCGCGGTGGCAAGGTTGGCGTCCAGCGGCCCGGTGAGGGAAGTCTGGTAGTAGTCGACGTCATCATGCATATAGCGCAGGTGCTGGCGAAAGCTCCAGGTGTCGTTGAACCGGTGGCTGAACGCGTAGCCCAGGGAAAACTGATTGCGCTTGAAGCGATCGCGGTCCGGGTCGCCCAGGTAATCATCGGGGCGCAAGCGCCCATTCGGGTTGTGCAGCGCGGTGCCATACGCGGGTACCGGGTTGAACAGCCCACCTTCCGGGTCGTATTGATAGTTGGCCAGCAGGGTCAGGCTGGTGTCGTCGTCGATGTTCCAGGTGATGGCCGGCGCGATGGCGATGCGCTGGTCCTTGATGTGATCGGTCTGGGTATCGGCCATGCGGCCCAGCCCGGTCAGCCGATAGGTCACATCGCCCTGCTCGTCCAGGCGCCCGCCAAAATCGAAGCCGGCCTGATAGCGGTTGTCATTGCCCACGCTCATTTGCAACACGTGCAGTGGCTCATCCGTCGGCCGCTTGCTCTGCATGTCCACCAGGCCGCCCGGCCCGCTCTGGCCGTACAGCACGGAAGCTGGCCCGCGCAGCACGTCGATGCGCTCCAGAAACCAAGGGTCGACCCGAGGCGTAGCGAACCAGGTCGTGCGATTGAGCTTGAGCCCGTCGAGGTAGGAGTCGGCATCGAAGCCGCGAATGCTCAACTGGTCAAACCGCAGGTCGTTATCCTGGGAGTAAACCCCTGGTGTGTAGCGCAATGCCTGGTCGACGGTTTGCGCCGCCTGGTCATCCATCTGCTGGCGGCTGACCACCGAGATCGATTGCGGCGTCTCCACGATCGGCGCGCCGGTTTTGGTGCCCACGGTGGTGTTGCGCGCCACATAGCCTGGCACCACGCCGTCTGCCGGCTCGGCCTCGGCGGCTGTCACCGCGGTGTCCTTCAACACGATGGGCGCGTCATCGGCCCACACAACAGGAGCAAGCGCCAACACCACCAGCGCCAGCCTGGAAAGGTAAAACGGAGGAGAAGACAACGCACCGGACATGACGATTCCTTGAAAAGTCTTTTTGTTAATCGTTCTTATTTAATATTGAATCGCGTTAAAGATCCGGTCATTCTTCTACGCGCATGGGTCAATTAATGACCGTTCCAACCTACATCTCAGGAATCATTCTTGATTGGACAACATCTGGCGTAAACGCTTTGGGGCGCCCGCTCGCAGCACCAGCGAGGAATTACGGGTTCGGGCCCATGACTATGTCGATGGCGCACGAGAGATTTGGCACAGCCATGAATATGGCCAACTGGTGCACGCCACCCAAGGCGTGATCCGGGTGTTGACCCGCATGGGCGCCTGGACCGTCCCGCCGGCATACGGCTTTTGGATTGCGCCGGGTGTCGACCATGAATTGCACATGGTCGGTGAGGTTGCGATGCGCGCACTGTACGTGGAAAGCGATCAATTACCCACGGCGTGGCAATCCTGCCGATTGATCAGGGTAGAGCCGCTGCTGCGGGAGCTGATTCTGGGCATGCTCGCACCCGACGCCCACACTGCCCTGCTCACGCCATTGCTGCTGCACCAGTTGATATCCGCGACTGAAACCGAAGGCTGCAGCCTGCCATTGCCCCGGGACAAACGCCTGCTCAGTGTGTGTGAAATGCTTCTGGAAGACCCGGCGAACCCGGCCACCCTGGAAGACTGGAGTGAATCCATCGGCGCCAGCGTGCGCACCCTGCGCCGGCGGTTTCGGGATGAAACCGGGCTGAGCTTCAACCAATGGCGCCAGCAGCTACGGATTGCCGAAGCCGTTTGCCAGTTAGCCCAGGGCCGACCATTGGGGGCTATTGCACGGGACATGGGCTATGCCAACGGCAATGCGTTTGGTGCAATGTTCAAGCGGGTACTGGGCGAAGCCCCCAGCCGCTATTTGGGCAAGGCATAAAAAAACCTGCGGTCTTTCGACTCGCAGGCTTTTTCAACGGGCTGGCAACGATGAATCAGTAAGCCTTGCCAGTCTTGTAGAAGTGCTCGTAGCAGAAGTTGGTCGCTTCGATGTAGCCTTCAGCGCCACCGCAGTCAAAACGACGACCCTTGAACTTGTAGGCAATCACGCAACCGTCTTTTGCCTGCTTCAGCAGGGCGTCGGTGATCTGGATCTCGCCACCCTTGCCCGGCTCGGTTTCTTCGATCAGCTTGAAGATGTCCGGGGTCAGGATGTAGCGGCCGATGATCGCCAGGTTCGACGGAGCATCTTCCGGCGCTGGCTTTTCAACCATGTCGCGTACGCGGATCAGGCCATCACCGATATCGTCGCCGGCAATCACGCCGTACTTGTTGGTTTCCTGAGGATCGACCTCTTGAACCGCGACGATGGTGCAACGGTACTTCTGGTACAGCTTGACCATCTGGGTCAGGACGCCGTCGCCTTCCAGGTTTACACACAGGTCATCGGCCAGTACCACGGCGAACGGTTCGTCACCGATCAGCGGACGACCGGTCAGGATCGCGTGCCCCAGGCCTTTCATTTGGGTCTGGCGGGTGTAGGAGAACGAGCACTCGTCGAGCAGCTTACGGATGCCGACCAAGTATTTTTCCTTGTCGGTGCCCTTGATCTGGTTTTCCAGCTCGTAGCTGATGTCGAAGTGGTCTTCCAGGGCGCGTTTGCCACGGCCGGTCACGATCGAGATTTCGTTCAGGCCGGCATCCAGTGCTTCTTCCACGCCATACTGGATCAGTGGCTTGTTCACCACCGGCAGCATTTCTTTGGGCATGGCCTTGGTCGCTGGCAGGAAGCGAGTGCCGTAACCGGCTGCTGGGAACAAGCATTTCTTGATCATATGAGTCCTTACAAAGGGCTGTGCGTACGAAATTCGGCGCAGTCTAATCAGGCCGCAGTCACCTTACAATGGGTCCTGCTGGCGTTGCGATGTCAACATAGAGAAAAAATGTCGGCGTAAGTTCCGCCGGCATTCAATCAAGTACCTTCGCCGCTGTTAGAAATCGTCGGCTTGTGCCCGTCATTCAAAGGGCTCCAACCTTTTTAGCATGCTTTATGGCGATCGGCACTGACCTGCAACAACTTGCGCCGCCCCACGCCGTTTGGCGCTATCATTACGCCCTTGAACCAGACAACGAGATTGATAGATGTCAGAACCAAAAGGCGTGAACGGCTACCTGATCACCAAGCGAGCGGACGGCTGGCACTTGATCAACTTCCATGGCGACAGCGTTGCCGGCGCATTCGCGACCGAAGCTCAAGCCTGTGCCGTGGCCGAAGTGTTTGTGGATGAGGCCGGCCACGCGTCGAGCAAGCGTCCGAAAACCAAGTAACACCGCGGTAACGCCAATCAAGCCTCGTTTGACGGGGCTTTTTTGTGTTTGTCTGTACGTTGATGGCGGTTCGCTATAATCTCGCCTGTAACGCCCCACGACAGTGTCAGCGCTCCCCTCCAACACCCTGATGACGACTCCTACATGAACAAGATCCTGGCACTGATTGCGGTACTGGCGCTTACCGGTGGCTGCACCACCACTTCCGACACGGTCCTGAAGAACGGCGAACAAGGACTGGCCATCGACTGCTCCGGCGAAGCCAACTCCTGGGCCAGCTGTTATGAAAAGGCTGATGCGTCCTGCGCGGGCACCGGCTACCGGATTGTCGGCACCGAAGGCACACCGGCCCTGAAAGAAAGCGACAAGACCCTGGGCAAGGATGTCGGCAACTACAAGACCCGCAGCGTGACGGTGGTCTGCAAATAATTACATGTGAATTTCGGCGAACTTGATGCCCAGGCCGCGAATGGTCTCGATCAAGTCGTCCAGGCGGGAGAAGGATTCGACTTCATCCTGGTCATCCACCAGGAAGTAACTGCGACCGCCGCTCTTCTTGAAGAACACGATCCACTCGCCCGTATCCGCGGGATTTTGAATCACATGGGTCGCAGAAATATGCCCCCCTGCATGCTGTTCCCTGACTTGCTCACGTTTCATGACTGAGTTTCCGAAAAGACAATGCCGCTGATTCAGCGGCATTTTTTATGGGTTATCGACAGTTTAACGGATGCCTTGCCCGATCAGTACGCCATCGACCGTCTGCCCGTAAAGATTGACGCCGTCATTGGCGTGGAACTTCACCCGGGTTTTCTCCACGGAGCCGTCCACGAGGCGCGGGTCCTGAGGACGCTCGTGACGGTTGACGTAGGCCGCCACGTCCCAGGCTTGCTGGTCGGTCAGGCTGCCGCCCTGGCCCAGGGGCATGTTGTGCTTGATGAAGGACGCTGCCGTATTGATTCGATGCATCCCGGCGCCCCAGTTGTAGGAGTCTTTACCCCAGAGCGGCGGCATCACGTAGTTGTCGCCCACTTTCTGGCCCTGGCCTTCGGCGCCATGGCACACCGCGCACTGGCCCTTGTAGACCTCTGCGCCCTGGGCCAGGTCGTAACCCTTGGCGGGTGCCGGCACGTCCGGGTAGCCACGGCCCGGCAGTTCGACGCCCAAGGGAGCCTTGCTCGCCAGCCAGTAGGCATATACCGACAGCGCGGTAATCTCCGGGCTGTCTGCAGCCGGTGGCGTGCCGCCATTCATGCTGAACTGGAAACAGCCCTGCAAACGCTCGGCGAAGGTGTTGACCTTGTCGTTCTTTTTCCGATACGCCGGGTACATCGGGTAGGCACCCCACAGCGGCGCCGAATTGGCCAGGCGACCCTGGTCCAGGTGGCAATTGCTGCAATTGAGGCCATTACCGACAAATTGCGGCGCCAGGCGCTTGGTGTCGACAAACAGCGCGTAGCCCTGTTTCACCAGCTTGCCGTAGGCGTTGTCCGGCAGCTCGCTTTCTTTGGGCGGCTGGAACTGCACGGCAGCCCCATGAGCGCCGGCTGGCTGCAACTGTGACTGGTCTTCCATGGCAATAGGGGCGGCATGGACGGGTACGCCGATCAGGCTTCCCAGCAGCGGAGCAAACAAGAAGCGCTTCATGGCTTGGCCTCCTGGCCGCTCAACGAGGCAAAATAGGTGGCCACGGCCTGCACTTCTTCAGCGCTGAGGGATTTGGCGATATGGCCCATCAGAGCATTCGGATCGTTATGGCGCGTGCCGCTGCGCCAGGCGTTCAACTGCGCCGCGAGGTAGGCCGCAGATTGTCCGGCCAGGGGTGGAAACCCGTCGCCGACGCCCACGCCGGCCGGGCCATGACAGCTGACACAGGCCGGAATCTGGCGCTCCCACGCACCTTGCAGGGCAATCTTTTGCGCAGCGTCAGTAGGCATCTCGCTGCGGTGCACCGGCACAGGTGCGGGCGCAGGCATTGCCGCCAGCTGCCGGGTTACAGCGCTGACTTCCTCTTCCGTGAGGGCGTTGGCCAGTGGCTGCATCACCGGGCTGTTCCGGGCGCCACTTTTAAAATCCTGCAGCTGCTTACGCAAATACACCGCCGATAAACCGGCCAAACGCGGAAAACCCGCGGCTGCCAGCCCCAGGCCATCAGCCCCGTGGCAGGCCACACACGGCGCAGCTCCCGGCTGCGAGCCGCCCTGCATATAAACGTTTTTCCCCTCCAGCGCGTGGGCATTGCCCAACATCAGCAACAACGCGCTACCCATCAGAACTCGTTCCATAGACATCATCACGACTCCATTTTTATAGTTATATGCTTAGGCGAATTAGGCATAAGCCTACAAATGGTAGGGCAATGGCCCGGTCGCGACAACACTCATTCGCGAGTAAAGGACGGCGTACTGAACCTCGCGCACAAAAAAGCCCGACGCTGCGGCAGCAGGGTCGGGCTTCTTGATCGGATTCGAGGTGGGCGGCTACAGACTCAGCCGGAAATGCACGCTTCCCCCGCAGCCTTCACGTCACCTGGACGAATAGGCACATTGGACATGCTCTCGTAGAGCTTGATACTGCTCCCGCTGGAGCGCTCTTCAATTTCAAAAATGGCCGAAGGGTCGGCAGAAAACTTCTGCGGTACGATAACTTGAACACCATCCTTGTGAGGCTCGATCTGCGAAGGCCTGCGGGTTTTAGACAATTTCTGGACAACGCACGCCGCGTATTCCTGTGGTTTTTTCCCGGAGATCACTGCCAGCGTTGGTGGGGTCTGCTTGATATCCGCCACCGAAGCACATCCACCCAACGCCAGGGCCAGAACCAACACACTCCACTTCATATAAAAACCTCCGATAAAGACCCTACGACAGCGAAGAAGGTATTTTTCTCCCGCCCACGTAGGATTTATCCCTGATAACTCGGTAAATAACTGTTTTAAATTGTCGAAGTCGTCGACGACGGTCCGATAATAAACGTGCTGGGGCTGATAAACTCCATCTTAACCTACGTATCGTTCTGATTTTTCAGAAAAAGCCCTTCTGGAGACACCTTATGAAATTCATCCACCAGCGTGAGCACCTCAATGAAGGAGATATTGTCGTCATTGAATGCTCGCAAACCTGCAACATCCGCCTGATGAGCGATGCCAACTTTCGCAGCTTCAAGAACGGCGGCCGCCATACTTACCACGGCGGCGCGTTCGACAAGTTCCCGGCAAAAATCACTGCGCCCAGCACCGGGTTCTGGAACATCACCCTGGACGTCGTGACCCGCCGCGCCATCAGCGTGACCAAAAAGCCGACCTTGTCCCACAAGATCCGCATTGTGCGCCGCACCAATTCGAAACTGAGCTGACAGGAATGCCCGTGACTACCACCAAATATGTGATCAAGTACAAACTCAACGGTGAGCGCCGCTTCGAGTTCGCCCAACTGCAAGCAGGCAGCGTGGAGGAAGCCAAGGAAGCCCTGACGAAAATCCACGATGCCAGCGATGAGATTACCGACATCAATGTGAGCAAGGCGCTGTAATTCGAGCGCAAGCATCGGAGTGTTCTGACGCTGACGACTTTCTAGACTGGCAGCCCTAATGCGCTGCCACAGGAACTTGTCGATGCCTTCCACTCCACTGCATGAACGCCTGGCCAAGCTGGACTGGGCCGCCATCGAGCAAGCCCTCGATGAACAGGGTAACGCACTGATTCCGGCCCTGCTGGATCAGCAGGAATGCGCTGAACTGAGCGGCCACTACCCCCGACCCGAACTGTTTCGCTCCCATGTGATGATGGCCAGGCACGGCTTTGGCCGGGGCGAATACAAATATTTCCGCTACCCGCTGCCAGCGCCGATCTGCGCGCTGCGTGAACAGCTGTATGGGTTCCTGGCGCCCCAGGCCAATCGCTGGAACGAACAGATGAACCTGCCGATCACCTATCCGGTGCACCATGCCGACTTCATTGCCCGCTGCCACGCTGCCGGGCAGCAACGCCCTACCCCGTTATTGCTGCAATACGGCCCAGGCGACTACAACTGCCTGCATCAGGATCTGTACGGGGAACATGTGTTTCCCCTACAAGTAGCCATCCTGTTGTCGCAGCCGGGAGAGGACTTTCGTGGCGGGGAGTTGGTGCTGACGGAGCAGCGGCCAAGAATGCAATCCCGGGCTCAGGTCGTCCCTCTCAACCAGGGTGACGCGGTAATCTTCGCGGTCAATCAGCGACCCATGCCGAGTGTGAGGGGGTTTCATCGGGTGACCTTGCGCCATGGGGTCAGTGTTCTGCACAGTGGTACCCGGCATACCTTGGGAGTGATTTTTCACGATGCGCAGTAAGACCCTTCCCGGATCAACCGCCGATTTGTTCGCCGATGAGGCGCTGCAACAGCCCCCGGGGCGCGAGCAAATCGGTGAACAATCCTACGTCCTCAGAGGCTATGCCCTGCCCTGGGTCGAGCGTTTGCTACCGGAGCTACGACGGGTATTGGCTCAATCGCCCTTCCGGCAAATGGTCACGCCCGGTGGTTTTACCATGTCGGCGGCGTTAAGCAGTTGCGGTGACTTGGGCTGGACGACCTACTCCACCGGTTATCGCTACTCCCCGATTGACCCGAATAACCAACAACCCTGGCCAGCCCTGCCGGCCGCATTGCGCGAACTGGCCGTGATGGCCGCAGCAGATGCAGGTTTCGACGATTTCGAGCCGGATGCCTGCCTGATGAACCGCTATGTGCCAGGCGCGAAAATGTCCCTGCACCAGGACAAGAACGAGCGTCGCTATGCCGCCCCGGTGGTCTCCGTGTCATTGGGTTTACCGGCGATCTTCCTGTTCGGCGGCCATGAGCGCAGCGACAAGACGCAAAAAGTCTCGCTGTTCCATGGCGACGTAGTGGTATGGGGCGGCGTGGACCGCCTGCGCTTTCACGGCGTGATGCCGATCAAGCCCGGCACGCATCCGGTCATGGGGCCGCAGCGCATCAACCTGACGTTTCGCACGGCCGGATGAATTTGACCGCAAGCATCGGAGTGATGGGAATGCCCCACGGGACTAACCTGGCATTCTTCAACCAGGAGCCACCACCATGACCGCGCGCCACGCCACCGAACAAGACCCGCGCTGGGCAGCGATTGTCGCCCGAGACGCCAAGGCCGACTTGACCTTCGTCTATGGTGTGAAAACCACCGGTGTGTACTGTCGCCCCAGCAGTTCCGCACGGCGCCCGCGCCCGGAGAACGTCGAGTTCTTCGACACCCCGCAACAGGCTGAAGCGGCGGGCTACCGGCCCAACAAGCGCGCGTCGGGGGACCAGACCCAGGTGGCCGCACGCCATGCGCAACTGGTGGCAGCGGCCTGTCGGCACATCGAACAGGCCGAAACCCTGCCGCCCCTTGAAGATCTGGCCGCCCTCGCCGGCTTGAGCCCGTTCCATTTTCATCGGGTGTTCAAGGCGGTGACCGGCCTGACGCCCAAGCGCTACGGCAGCGCTCATCGCTCGCGCAAGGTGCGCGACGGCCTCAAGGACCAGCACTCGGTGACCAATGCGCTGTACGACGCCGGCTTCAATTCCAACAGCCGCTTTTATGAGGCTGCCGACCAATTGCTCGGCATGAAGCCCCGCGACTACAAAGCCGGCGGCACCAACACGGATATTCGCTTTGCCGTTGGCCAATGCTCGTTGGGCGCCATTCTGGTGGCCCAGAGCAATCGCGGTGTGTGCGCGATCCTGCTGGGGGATGACCCGGACAAACTGGTGCGCGACCTGCAGGACCAGTTTCCCCGCGCCAATCTGCTGGGTGCCGATCACGACTTCGAACAATTGATCGCCCAGGTGGTGGGCTTTATCGAAGCGCCGGCCCTGGGCCTGGACTTGCCCCTGGACTTGCGCGGCACTGCGTTTCAGGAACGCGTGTGGCAAGCCTTGCGGGAAATCCCGGTGGGGTGCACCGCCAGCTACGCCGAGATCGCCCAGCGCATCGGCGCGCCGACCGCCTATCGCGCCGTGGCCCAGGCGTGTGGTGCCAACAGCCTGGCGGTGGCGATTCCCTGCCATCGCGTGGTGCGCGCCGACGGCAATCTGTCGGGCTACCGCTGGGGTGTCGAGCGCAAGCGGCAGTTGCTGGAGCGCGAAAGCCCGGCAGAATCCTGAGGACGTCTACACCAGTTTGCGCTTGCGAAACTCGGCCACCTTATGCCGATTGCCACACAGCGCCATGCTGCACCAGCGGCGCTTGTGGCCCTTGGTGCGGTCGTAGAACCACAGCACGCACTCGGGATGTTCACAGGTGCGGACCAGGCCGAAATCCCCTTCCACCAGTAACGTCGCGGCGGCTTCGGCAATCGGCGCCAGGAACTGCTCGGCAGTCTGCACCTTGCGCTGGCGCTCCAGCCGCAACTCGCCAGGCGCCGGCCAAGCCAGTTGCGGGTGACTGACCGCCTTGCGCAGAAACGCATTCAGCGCGCCGGGATCGCCCTGCTGGCCGGCCTTGCGCTGTTCCAGTAACACGCGGATCACTTCCCGCAATCCCCGCGCCGCGCCCAGCAGTGCCCCCTCCTCAAATACCGGTACTGCGCCCTCCTCGGCCCAGCCAAGCCGCACCAGCCAGCGCTCGACATCGGCATCACCTTGCCAGAATTCAAAGGGCACACCGTCGACATTCGCCCGGGTATTGAGCATGTCCAGCACGGGATGATCAGCCAGGACGTAGGGTTCCAACGGGGATGGGGTGATGGCGGGCATGGTAAATCCTCTTCAAGTCCGCGCCATCGTAACCGCTGATTTCGCTTTTGAATAGTTACTAAATTTGCTAATCAGTAACCCAATAAATTAATTTGACAGGTTACATTTTCAAGCGCAGCCTGCAAAACCAGTAACCCAACAAATAAATTTAACCAGTTACAAAGAGGACTACGATCATGTCGATTTCAGCCCCGGTTGTTCGCTATCAGCACGTTGATGCCGATGGTGTGCGCATTTTCTACCGTGAAGCCGGCGACCCGTCCGCGCCGGTGTTGCTGCTGCTGCATGGCTTTCCCAGTTCGTCCCATATGTACCGTGACCTGATCCCGCTGCTTGCCACCCGTTACCGGATCATCGCCCCGGACTTGCCAGGCTTCGGCTTCACCGAAGTCCCCGCCGAACGCAATTACCACTACAGCTTCGATAACCTGGCGATCACCGTTGGCCACTTCGTCGACGCCCTGAACCTCAGTCGCTATGCCCTCTATGTGTTCGACTATGGCGCACCGGTGGGCCTGCGCCTCGCCGTGGCCCACCCGGAACGGGTCAGCGCGCTGATATCGCAAAACGGCAATGCCTACCTGGAAGGTTTGGGTGACGCCTGGGATCCGATCCGGGCCTACTGGGCCGAGCCGAGCCAGGCCAATCGCGAGGTGATTCGCAACGCGGTCATCAGCCTGGAAGGCACGCGCTATCAGTACCTGCATGGCGTGTCGCAACCGGAGCTGGTGGCGCCGGAGTCCTATATGCTCGACGTGCTCCTGATGCAGCGTCCCGGCAATGACGAGATCCAGTTGGACCTGTTCCTCGACTACCGCAACAACCTGACGCGGTACCCGGCGTTCCAGGCGTTTTTCAAGGCCACGCAAGTGCCGGCGCTGGTGATCTGGGGCCAGAACGATCCCTTCTTCATCCCGCCGGGCGCCCATGCCTACAAAGGCGACAACCCCAACGCCGTGGTGGAATTACTCGACACCGGCCACTTCGCCCTGGAAACCCACGCCGCGCACATTGCCCAACGGATTCATGCAGTACTGGGCGACGCCATCAACTGATAACCGCCCATGAAACACTGGATTCGTCCAGTGAATAATACAGACTGGCCTGGTGCTGCCTGGCCCTGCTAAAACGACGGAACAGCATTCCACCGTTGGAGAAGCGTCCCATGAGCACCTGGCCAGACACCCGAATTCTTGACCTGCTGGGCATCGAGTTACCGATCATTCAGGCGCCCATGGCCAATGCCACGAGCACGGCCATGGTGATTGCGGCCAATCAGGCCGGCGCCCTCGGTTCAATGCCGGCGGCGGCGCTCAGCATCGAGCAACTGCGCGAAGCACTCACCACGATTCGCCAGGCCAGTTCGCGGCCGCTGAACGTAAATTTCTTCTGCCATCAGCCACCGACGCCGGATGCTCACCGCGACCTTCAGTGGAAGAACCTGCTGGAAACCTACTACCGTGAGCTGGGCGCCGATTTTGACGCGCCGACGCCCGTCTCCAACCGCGCACCGTTCAACAACGCCGCCTGTGAAGTGGTGGAAGAATTCCGCCCGGAAGTGGTGAGCTTTCACTTCGGCCTGCCGGAAAAATCCCTGCTGGACCGGGTCAAGGCCACCGGGGCGAAAGTGCTGTCGTCGGCTACCACCGTCGAAGAAGCCATCTGGCTGGAACAGCACGGCTGCGATGCAATCATCGCCATGGGCAACGAAGCCGGTGGCCATCGCGGGATGTTCCTCAGCGACGACCTGAACAGCCAGATCGGCACCATGGCGCTGGTGCCACAGGTTGTCGATGCCGTGCGCGTGCCGGTGATTGCGGCCGGCGGCATCGGGGATGCCAGGGGCATTGTCGCGGCCTTCGCCCTTGGCGCGTCAGCGGTGCAGATTGGCACCGCGTACCTGTTTACCCCCGAGGCCACCGTCTCGAAGTCACACCACCATGCCTTGCGCACTGCCCAGGCCAGTGAAACCGCGCTGACCAACCTGTTCACCGGGCGCCCGGCGCGGGGCATCATCAACCGCGTAATGCGTGAGTTGGGCGCGATCAACCCCACGGCGCCGGCGTTCCCGCTGTCCGGCGGTGCGTTGATGCCGCTCAAGGCCAAGGACGAAGCCGGCTTCAGCAACTTGTGGTCGGGCCAGGCGCTGCGCCTCGGCAAAGACATCTCCAGCTATGACCTGACGCTGCAACTGGCCGCGCAAACCCTGGAAAAACTCGACCGACGCTGAACCTGAACTCCCGGGACAACTTTGCGCTGTACCGGCAGTGGCCAACCGCTATATATTCCCATACATAGCGGTAGTCCCCCTCTGCCTAACAAGCCGCAAACCCCAAGGAGCTTCTTGATGATGATTCGCGCCTCACGCCTGGCCCCCACGGCCCTCGCCACCCTGATCGCCGCGTTTGCCTTCTCCTCGGCGAATGCCGATGAAGTACAGGTGGCCGTGGCTGCCAACTTCACCGCACCGATCCAGGCGATTGCCGCCGACTTTGAAAAAGACACCGGCCATAAACTGGTCGCTGCCTACGGCGCTACCGGCCAGTTCTACACCCAGATCAAGAACGGCGCGCCGTTTGAAGTGTTCCTCAGCGCCGACGACACCACCCCGCAGAAGCTCGAAGCCGAGGGCGACACCGTCAAGGGCTCGCGCTTCACCTACGCGGTCGGCACCCTGGCGCTATGGTCGGCCAAGGAAGGCTACGTCGATGCCAAGGGCGAAGTGCTGAAGAAAAACCAGTTCCAGCACCTGTCCATCGCCAACCCGAAAGCCGCGCCTTATGGCCTGGCCGCCACCCAGGTGCTGGCGAAGGAAGGCCTGACCGAGAAGGTCAAGGACAAGCTCGTTGAAGGCCAGAACATCACCCAGGCCTATCAATTCGTCTCCACCGGCAACGCCGAACTGGGTTTTGTAGCGCTGTCGCAGATCTACAAGGACGGCAAAGTCACCAGCGGTTCGGCCTGGATCGTACCGTCGTCGATGCATGACCCGATCAAGCAGGACGCGGTAATCCTCAACAAGGGCAAGGACAGCGCCGCCGCCAAGGCCCTGGTTGAATACCTCAAGGGTCCGAAAGCCGCCGCGGTGATCAAGTCCTACGGTTACGAGCTGTAAATGCCGCTGTCGAGTGCCGATTTTTCCGCGATCTGGTTGACCCTGAAACTGGCATCGCTGACCACGGTCATCCTGCTGATCATCGGCACTCCGATAGCCCTCTGGCTGTCGCGCACCCGCTCGTGGTGGCGCGGCCCCATTGGCGCGGTGGTGGCCTTGCCGTTGGTGTTGCCACCCACGGTGATCGGCTTCTACCTGCTGCTGACCATGGGCCCCAATGGCTACTTCGGCCAGTTCACCCAATGGCTGGGCCTGGGCACCCTGACCTTCAGCTTCGCCGGGTTGGTGATTGGCTCGGTGATCTATTCGATGCCGTTCGTGGTGCAGCCGTTGCAAAACGCCTTCTCCGCCATCGGCACTCGCCCGCTGGAAGTGGCCGCGACCTTGCGGGCCAATCCCTGGGACACCTTTTTCACGGTGATCCTGCCCCTGGCGCGCCCAGGGTTTATCACCGCGTCGATTCTCGGTTTTGCCCACACCGTCGGCGAGTTCGGCGTGGTACTGATGATCGGCGGCAATATTCCCAACAAGACCCGGGTCGTCTCGGTGCAGATCTACGACCACGTCGAAGCCATGGAATATGCCCAGGCCCACTGGCTGGCCGGGTCCATGGTGGTGTTTTCTTTCCTGGTGTTGCTGGCGCTCTACTCCAGCCGTAAAACCAAGGCGGGCTGGAGCTGATGTCGATGATCGAGGTACGCCTGCAACTGAAGTATTCCGGGTTTGCCCTGGACGTCGACCTGCACCTGCCCGGTCGCGGGGTGACGGCGCTGTACGGCCATTCCGGCTCCGGCAAGACCACCTGCCTGCGTTGCATCGCCGGGCTGGAGCGGGCTGAAGAGGGTTTCGTGCAGATCAACGACGAGGTCTGGCAAGACAGCCGCAAAGGACTGTTCGTGCCACCCCACAAACGCGCCCTGGGCTACGTGTTTCAAGAAGCCAGCCTGTTCCCGCATTTGTCGGTGCTGGCCAACCTGGAGTTCGGCCTCAAGCGCATCCCGCGCCAGCAACGCCGGGTGGAGATGAGCCACGCCACCGAACTATTGGGCATCGGCCACCTGCTGGAGCGCCATCCGCAGCACCTTTCCGGCGGTGAGCGCCAGCGCATCGGCATCGCCCGCGCCCTGCTCACCAGCCCGAGCCTGTTGCTGATGGATGAACCGTTGGCCGCGCTGGACAGCAAACGCAAAAGCGAGATCCTGCCGTATCTCGAACGCCTGCATGACGAACTGGAGATTCCGGTGCTGTACGTCAGCCATGCCCAGGACGAAGTGGCGCGCCTGGCTGATCACATCGTGTTGCTCAGCGACGGCAAGGCCCTGGCCAGCGGTCCCATCGGCGAAACCCTGGCCCGGCTGGACCTGCCCATGGCCCTGGGCGACGACGCCGGTGTGGTGATCAACGGCACCGTCAGCGCCTACGACGCGCACTACCAGTTGCTCACCCTGCAATTGCCCGCGAGCCAATTGCAGATGCGCGTGGCCCATGCACCATTGGCGCTGGGCAAACCGTTGCGTTTCAAGATCCAGGCGCGGGACGTCAGCTTGAGCCTGCAGGCCGAGGAACACAGCAGCATCCTCAATCGCCTGCCGGTGACGGTGACCCAGGAAATCCCGGCGGACAACGCAGCCCACGTGCTGGTAAGCCTGGACGCGGCCGGCACGCCGCTGCTGGCGCGCATCACCCGTTACTCGCGGGACCAGTTGCAGCTGCATCCCGGCCAGACGCTGTGGGCGCAAATCAAGGCGGTGGCGGTACTGGCCTGACTGCCCGACAGCTGCTATGGGGGAGCAAACTTGTTGGCACGACCGCAAAACCCTGCGGTCAATCAGAAATACCTGCCAAGGAATTTGCGCCATGCCCGATCCTGCGTTGCTTGCCGACCTGCCCCGCGACCTGCATTACGTCGACGATACCCAGCCCGGCCTGTCCCGGAAAAAGCTGCGGGGCAAATTCCAATACTTCAAGGCCGACGGCACACGCATAACCGATGCCGACGAAATCAAACGCATCAACGCACTGGCAGTGCCGCCGGCCTATACCGATGTGTGGATCTGCGCCGACCCGCGCGGCCATCTGCAGGCCACCGGGCGGGATGCCCGGGGGCGCAAGCAGTACCGCTACCACCCGCGCTGGCGCGAGGTGCGCGACACCGACAAGTATTCCCGGCTGCAACAGTTCGGCAGCGCGCTGCCCAAGTTGCGCAAACAGTTGGAAGCACAGATCGAGGCGCCAGGGTTCAATCGGGAAAAGGTCCTGGCCACGGTGGTGCTGCTGCTCGACGCCACCCTGATCCGCGTCGGCAATACCCAATATGCCCGCGACAACCGCTCCTACGGCCTGACCACCCTGCGCACCCGCCATGTGGACATCAAGGGCAGTGAGATCCTGTTCCAGTTTCGTGGCAAGAGCGGCATCGAGCACCAGATCAGCGTCAAGGACCGGCGCCTGGCCACGGTGATCAAGCGTTGCCTGGAGTTGCCGGGGCAGAACCTGTTCCAGTACCTGGACGAGAACGGCGAGCGCCATACCGTCAGTTCCACCGATGTGAATGCCTACCTGCACACCCTGACCGGCGCGGATTTTACCGCCAAGGACTACCGCACCTGGGCCGGCAGCGCCCTGGCGCTGGCAGTGCTGCGCGAGCTTGAGTGGCAGCCGGAATCCGACGCCAAGAAACATGTGGTGGAGATGGTCAAGAACGTTGCCAAGCAACTGGGCAACACGCCGGCGGTGTGTCGCAAGTGCTACATCCACCCGGCGGTGCTGGAGCATTTCAGCCTGGGCGAACTGGCGAAACTGCCCAAGCCCCGAGTGCGCAAAGGCTTGAAGGCCGAGGAAGTCGGGCTGGCGATGTTTCTGGAGCAACTGGCCGAACGCCTGTAAGTGCACCAAGTCATTGCAGCGGAGCACGAAGCGCCCTACGGTAGTGGCCGGATAATCTCACCGAGGAACCCGGCCCCATGCTGCCTTCATCCCTGAAGCCCTACACCAACGCCGCCTTGCTGCATCGCCACAAATGGCGCGGGCGTGTCGGGTTGCTGCTGGTGGCCAGCCTTTCCGTGCTGGCGGGCATGACCGATGCGATTGGTTTCATGGCCAGCGGGGATTTTGTGTCGTTCATGAGCGGCAACACCACGCGCCTCGCCGTGGCGATCAGCGAAGGCGACCTGGGCCTTACCGCGCGCCTGACACTGCTGGTGGCGACGTTTATCGCCGGGAATGCGCTGGGCGTGATGGTCAGCCGCGTCAGCCGGCGCCACGCCCTGCCCCTGTTGCTGTGCATCGCCACCCTGCTGTGCGGGGCTGCGGCCTGGCCGTTCGCCGATCAATTGCCGGCGTTGCTGGCAGCGATCATCGCCATGGGCATGCTGAATGCCGCCGTCGAAGAAGTGAACGGGTTGCCCGTGGGGCTTACCTATGTCACCGGGGCGCTGTCACGCTTTGGTCGCGGACTGGGCCGCTGGATGCTCGGTGAACGCCGCAACGGCTGGCGCGTGCAACTGATCCCGTGGGCCGGGATGTTTGTGGGTGCGGTGATCGGTGCGTTGCTGGAGCACCACATGGGGATTCGTGCGCTGCTGGTCAGCGGGGTGCTGTCGGCGCTGTTGGGGCTGGTGTCGCTGAAGATTCCGCGGCGCTGGCACCTGGGGTACATGCCCCGCTAGAAAACAGTTGCCCTCCCGACGCTCCGGCCTCGACATCCCTGTACCGGTAAAGAGCCGTCACGCCGGGTGAGCGGGAAAATACTAAAACAATGCCTGCGGGACTGTCCGCAGGGCATTTCTGAACTTTTCTAACGGAATGGATTACAGGCAGGTCGCCAGTGCCGCCAGGCGGCGCTTGGCCGGATAGTCATCCTGGGCCGCGTAATAGTTGACGGAGGCGCCGGCGCCGGCACTGCGCACGTCGACAAAATAGTCACCTGCCGTGGTGTAGATGGTGAAGCCACCAGCCTGTGCAGGCTCCATGAAACCACCGGCATCCACCCCGAACACCGCTTCATCCTGCCAGCCGAACTGGATGCACTGGGCAACCACCAGCGGAGCCTTGTCCGAGGCCAGGGTTTTGTAGGGCGCGCCGGTACGCGCCTCTTTCATCTTCGAGCCCGCGCAACCGGCCAGCGATGCCAGGACCAAAGCGCCAATTACCACCATCCGCATACCGAAGCTTCCTTGGAAAAAACGCGACTGTACCATTAGCAGGCGACACCGAAGGATTATTGCGTCACCCTGCCGCCTACTTACGAACCCGCTTTTACCCGGAACCCCCATGACACCCAATGCCGAGCGCTACAACCCCTCCACCGACTACGCCGACAAGCTGATCAGCCGCATCGGCCAGACGCCTTCGTGGATCGCCAAACGCATCGGCGTGACCGACAAGCGCATCCGCTACATCCTTGACGGCGAGCGCACCGTGAAGGGCGAAAGCACCCCGATCCAGATGACCTACACCGAGCAATTTGCCCTGGAATGCCTGGCGGCCGAGGCGAAAGCCAACAAGAAAGCCGCCGCCCCGGTTATCGAATAGCTGACAGATTCATGAACTTTGTTTCACTGTGAAGGAAGACCTCGCCGCCTATAGTCGGCAGGCTCATTTTTAAGAAGTCTCCCTTCCAGCCTGCCCTCCCGCAGGCTTTTTTTTGCCTTGGTTTTGCTCCCCCCGTAGCAGGAGTTTGCTGGTCAGAGCAGCCAGCGGAACAGATAGAACAGCGCCATGCTCAGCAACACGGTGATTAGCACGCTACGGGTCCAGAACATCAACGCCACGGCGCTGATTCCGGCCAGCAGGTAGGGGTTGCCTACACTCAGGTTGAGCTTGTGATCAGCCAGGAAAATGATCGGGCCGCAGATGGCGGTGAGCATCCCCGGTACGGCAAACCCGAGAAACTCCCGCGCCCCGCGATTGAGGCGCACCGGCAGGCGCGGCTCGAGAAACAGGTAGCGGTTGAGAAACACGATCAAACCCATGCCAAAAATCATCACGAAGATCATTGTTGCCCTACTCCCAGCCGCTTGCAGGCAAACCCTGCGCTCATCCCCAACACACCGGACACCACCACCGCCGATTCCCAGTGCAGGTAGCTCAGCCAAACCGAGCACAGCAACGACACGGCTACGCAGACGATGGTCGGCACGTCGCGCACTACCGGGGTGATCAGGGCGATAAAGGTCGCTGCGATCGAGAATTCCAGGCCCAGTTGATCCAGCCCGGGAATGCTTTTGCCGAGCACGATGCCGGCGAAGGTAAAGACGTTCCAGATGATATAGAACGTCAGGCCGACGCCCAGGGCGTACCAGCGATTGAAGGTCTGGCGGTCGTACTGGCTGACCAGGGCGAAGAATTCGTCGGTCAGCAAAAAGCCCAGGCTCATGCGCCACCTTGGCTTGAGCGGCGACAGCGTGGGACGCATGTGCATGCCGTAGAGCAAATGCTGGGAGGTCAGCAGCAAGGTGGTCAGCAGGATCGAAATCAGGCTGGCGCCGCTCTTGACCATGCCGATGGCCACCAATTGTGCGGCACCGGCAAACACGATGGTCGACAGCCCCTGGGCTTCCAGCGGCGTGAATTGGGCATCAATTGCAGTCGAACCGGCCAGCAATCCCCACGGCGCACACGCCAGGGACAATGGAATGATCGCAATCGCGCCACGGGAAAAGGCGTTCAGAGGCAGAGCGTTAGGCATACACAACAAGCTCATCGACAGTCAGTCGACAAGCATGCCAGCGGTATCAGGGATTGTCTTGAACGATCGTGCTCAAGCCAGTTTGACCGACACCCGCTCCACCGCGTCCCGGGCTTCGCGCAGTTCGTGGGCGTCCTGGTTGAGCCGGTGGATGGTATTGAGCAGGCGCTGCCGCAGCACTTCATCGCTGAGCTTTTCGACGGCGCGCATCAGGTCAAAGGCCGCGGTTTCGTTATTGTCCGCGACGGAATCCAGGGTCTTGCGCAGGTTGCGAGTGGCACGGGTCACACGTTTTCTTCCTTCATCACCAATGGGCAGGCACTTTAGGACATTTGTGTTTCAGTTTAATTTCAACCACTTGTCATCGATTGTCGGGCACTTGACGCAGGTCAATCGAAACAAGGCTTGACCAATAAATATGGATATCCGTATATTCGTATTTCCATATGTATCAAGGCACTGACCATGTCAGATCTTTTCTCCCCGCCCAACGTCTTCAAATGCCTGGCCGACGCCACCCGCGCCAGGCTGACGTTGTTGATCCTGCGTGAAGGCGAACTTTGCGTGTGCGAATTGATCCATGCTCTGGACGACAGCCAGCCGAAAATCTCCCGCCACCTGGCGCAACTGCGCAGTTGCGGGTTGCTGCTGGACCGTCGCCAGGGCCAGTGGATTTATTACCGCCTCAACCCGGCCTTGCCGGAGTGGGTGACGGCAGTGCTCGACACCACCCTGCAAGCCAACCAAGCCTGGTTAAAAACAGACGCCCAGCGTCTGGAAACCATGGGTGACCGACCACAACGGGCCAGCGCCTGCTGCTGATCCTGCGGAGAGCTTTTCATGCTTGTTGCCGTTGCTATCTTTCTGTTCACCATCATTTTGGTCATCTGGCAGCCCAAGGGCCTGGGCGTGGGCTGGAGCGCCACGATGGGTGCGATCCTGGCCCTGGCCTGTGGGGTTATCAGCCTGGCCGACATCCCGGTGGTGTGGCACATCATCTGGAACGCCACCGGGACCTTTGTCGCGCTGATCGTCATCAGCCTGCTGCTGGATGAGGCGGGCTTCTTTGCCTGGGCTGCCTTGCATGTGGCGCGCTGGGGCCGTGGGCGCGGTCGGCGACTGTTCGCGTACATGGTGCTGCTGGGCGCGCTGGTATCGGCTTTGTTCGCCAACGACGGCGCGGCGCTGATCCTCACGCCCATCGTGATGTCGATGCTGTTGGCGTTGCGCTTTTCCCCGGCAGCCACCCTGGCGTTCGTCATGGGCGCCGGGTTTATCGCCGACACCGCGAGCCTGCCGCTGGTGGTCTCCAACCTGGTGAACATCGTCTCGGCCGACTATTTCAAGATCGGCTTCAACGAATACGCTGCAGTGATGGTGCCGGTAAACCTGGTGAGCGTCGCCGCGACCCTCGCCGTATTGCTGTGGTTTTTCCGCCGGGACATTCCGCAAACCTACGACCCGGCCGACCTCGATGACCCCGCCAGTGCGATCCACGACCGCGCCACCTTCCGCGCCGGCTGGTGGGTGCTGGGCATCCTGCTGGTGGGCTGCTTTGCCCTGGAACCGCTGGGCATTCCCATCAGTGCAATTTCTGCCGCCTGCGCCATATTACTGCTGGTGATCGCCGCCAAGGGCCACAAAATCTCCACCCGCAAGGTGCTGAAGGAAGCGCCCTGGCAGATCGTGATTTTCTCCCTGGGCATGTACCTGGTGGTCTACGGCCTGCGTAACGCCGGGCTGACCGACTACCTCGCGACCTGGCTCGACACCTTCGCAAGCTATGGCGTATGGGGCGCGGCCTTGGGCACCGGTGTGCTCACCGCGCTGCTGTCTTCGGCGATGAACAACCTGCCAACCGTGCTGATCGGCGCGCTCTCCATCGAGGCCAGCCACGCCGTGGGCGTGGTCAAGGACGCGATGATCTACGCCAACGTGATCGGCAGCGACCTCGGCCCCAAAATCACCCCTATCGGCAGCCTGGCGACCTTGCTCTGGCTGCACATCCTGGCACGCAAAGGCATCACCATCACCTGGGGTTACTACTTCAAGGTCGGGATCGTGCTGACCCTGCCGGTACTGTTGATCACCCTCGCCGCCCTGGCCTTGCGCCTGAGTTTCTGACGGAGTTCGCTTGATGAAAGTCCTGTTCATGTGCACCGCCAACAGCTGCCGCAGCATTCTTTCGGAAGCCTTGTTCAACCATCTGGCGCCGGACGGTTTCCAGGCCATCAGCTCCGGGAGTTTCCCCAAGGGCCAGGTGCTGCCACGCAGCCTGACCACGCTGAAGGCCGCCGGCATCAGCACCGAAGGCTTGTACAGCAAGGGCAACGACGCCTTTGAAGGCAGCCCGCCAGACATCGTCGTCACCGTATGCGACAAGGCTGCCGGAGAAGCTTGCCCGGTGTATTTCGGCCCGGCGCTCAAGGCGCATTGGGGATTGGAGGATCCGTCTGATGTTCAGGGCGATGAAGCCCAAGTCGACGCCGCGTTCCGCGCCACCCTGAAAATCATTGAACGGCGCTGCCGGGCTTTTTTCGAGATTCCGTTCGCCAGCCTCAGCCCCATCGAAATCAAGGCCGAGCTTGATCGCATCGCCACGCCGTAACCGAAGAGCCGGGCGAGTAGTCGATCTGAAGCCCTTTTCCGGCGTATGCTCGCGGGCAACGGTCACAGCGAGCCCCCTCAATGAGTTCCATGCAGCACGCCTGGCTGGGCAACTACGAAGTCAGCAGCACCACCTGCACCGGCCTGACATTTGCCCGCCACAGCCATGATGAATGCGTGATCGGCGTCAACCTGCTTGGCGAGGAACAGGTGTGGCTGGATCGTCGCACCTTCGAGGCCGGCCCCGGCAGCATCACCCTGTACAACCCGGGGCAGATTCAAGGCGGCGGCGCGGCCGAAGGGCAGCCGTGGCGGTTTGTCAGCTTGTATGCGACTGCCGAGCAATTGGCGGCTGACCTGGGCCTGGCGCACCTGGAGTTCGACCGTTCGCTGTGCTTCCAGCCGGCGTTGGCGATGAAACTCGCCGGGGCGATTGAAGGCGCGTTGAGTGTCGATCCGCTGGCCCGTGAGCTGAGTGAGGAAGCCCTGGTGGTGCTGCTCGGCGAAGTCGTCGGTTGCAGCGGCGTCCGCTTGCCGGGCAGCACTGCGGTGGGACGCGGGTTGGTGATCAAGGCCCAGGAATTGCTGGCTGAAAACCTGCACCAGGCGGTGGCACTCGAGACCCTTGGTGACGAGTTGGGCCTGTCGAAATTCCATCTGCTGCGGGCTTTTCAGAAAGAAACCGGGCTGAGTCCACGCCAGTGGGCGATGCAACTGCGTACCCGGCGCGCCAAGGGGCTGTTGCGCTCAGGCGTTGCGGCGTCGCAGGTTGCCCATGCCTTGGGGTTTGCTGACCAGAGCCATCTGAATCGGCATTTCCGGGCGGCCTACGGGATCACACCGGGGCGCTATCAACGCGTGCTCAAGGGCTGAAAAGCGCAATCTGGTTCAAGACGACTTACACACCCTTCCCTAAAATGCCGGCCATCACTTGAAGGAAGGCAGGCATGTTGACGATCTTTTTTTCGGCGCTGGTGTTTGGGTTTGTGTTTTGCCTGTCGCCGGGGGCGGTGCTGGCGGAGACGCTGCGCCGTGGGCTGCTGCATGGGTTTACCCCTGCGCTGTTGGTGCAGATCGGTTCGCTGGTGGGCGATGCCGTGTGGGCGGTGATCGGGCTTACGGGCATGGCGTTGTTGATCCAGCATGAGTCGGTGCGGGTGCCGCTGACGGCCGTTTGTGGGCTGTATCTGGCCTGGCTCGGGATTCGCAGCCTGATGGATGCCTGGCACTTGCCAGAGGCCGGGAGTGCGCCGCCCAGGTCCGGGCAGAATGCGCTGGTGGTGGGGGCGGCGATTTCCCTGGCCAATCCGAAGAACATTGTCTATTGGGGGGCGCTGGGGAGTGCGTTATCGGGGATAGTCGGGGCGGCGCCTAGCCATGGGCAGACGTTGATGTTTTTTGCGGGGTTTATGCTGGCGTCGGTGTTGTCGTGCTTTTTGATTGCGGGGTTGGTCAACTTGCTGCGGCGGAATGCTTCGCCCATGTGGCAGAGGGTTAGCTATGGGGCTTGTGGGGTGGTGCTGCTGTATCTGGCGATGTTGGCGTTGCGGGGGATTTGAGGGGGCATATCCGTTATTTGGGTAACGGCGGCCTATGGTTCCGCTCTTACAGCGGCTCACTTTGGAAAAGCCGGAATGCCGGCCCAGCCCAAAGTAGGCAAAGGGCTCCGCAATACCTGCGTTCGGCCT